>DATCIB010000269.1:0-15800 GCA_036508045.1 Bacteroidales bacterium | reverse complement strand
AGATCACGCCTATCTATGGAGTCAAAAATAACGAAGCGAATAATATAGAGTATCTGTCTCCAAAGTGGATGGATATGTATGCTTTTACGCAGGATAAGAGTCGGAAGTTAGGCATGGAGACGGATCTGAATAATGGTACCGGATGGCCTTTTGGCGGACCGAATATCACTACGGAAACTGCAGCCTCAAAAGCTCTCTTTCAGAATTATCAGTTGAAAAAGGGCGAACGACTGGCAGAAAAGATCGAGGTGAATGATCGCCGTCAGAAAGAAATAGCTCTTCTGCAAAGGGTGATGGCTTATGATCCTTCCGGCAAAGCTGTTGACGTGACTTCGTATGTGGATAAAGACAATAATTTGAACTGGTCTCCGACAGAAGGTGACTGCGAATTGATTGCTTTATTTTGTGGCAAGACGTTGCAACAGGTGAAGCGGGCTGCTCCCGGCGGACAGGGATTGGTGCTTGACCATCTGAATAAGGAGGCAGTCACTCACTACTTCCAACGTTTTGATGAGGCTTTGGGTGAAAAGAATGAACGATATCCGCATAACTGGTTTAACGATTCGTATGAAGTGTATGGAGCCAACTGGACGCCTTTGTTACTGCAAGAGTTTGAGCAGAGAAGGGGATACAAACTCGAAAACTATTTCCCCGACTTGCTTGCTGAAGGGGCGACCGAACAGTCTCAGAGGGTGATATCCGATTATCGCGAGACGGTAGGCGAAATGGTGATGAACAACTTTACATTGGTGTGGAATGAGTGGGCGCACCGCCATGGCACGTTGACACGCAACCAGGCGCATGGTTCGCCCGCCAATATATTTGATTTGTATGCGGCTGTTGATATTCCTGAAACTGAAACCTTTGGCATCACCGATTTTGATATTCCGGGTCTTCGTAAAGATAGTATCAAGCGTCCGAATGATGGTGATCCTGCTACGTTGCGTTATGCATCTTCTGCCGCACATGTTGCCGGTAAGAAATATACCTCTTGCGAGACCTTCACCTGGCTTACGGAGCACTTCCGCACTTCGCTGTCTCAGTGTAAACCGGAGATAGATCAGGCGTTCGTTTCGGGAATTAATCATGTCTATTTTCATGGGGCAGCTTATTCTCCGGAAGAAGCAGCATGGCCGGGATGGCGGTTTTATGCTTCTGTAAATATGTCGCCTACTGATAACTGGTGGAAAGATGCACCGGCTTTCTATCGTTACATCGCCAGTACGCAGTCTTTTCTGCAGGAAGGGACGCCGGACAATGATTTCTTGTTATACTTCCCCATTTATGATGTATGGGCCGAGCAAAAAGGATCTTATTACTTTCAACTGGTCATACATGGCATGCGCGATCGCCTTCCGGATTTCTATAAGGCAGTCGAAGATATTCGTAGCCTCGGATATGGAGAAGATTATATCTCGGACAAATATATTCAGTCTGCTACCGTTGAAAATGGATTAATTAAAACGGTTGGTGGCGCTACTTACAAGGCGCTGATCATTCCGGCCGTCAAACGGATGACTCCGGCAACTGCCGCCAAACTAAAAGATCTTGCCGGGCAAGGCGCCACTATCGTCTTTATGAACCACTATCCTTCGGATGTTCCCGGATTTTCTGCGGTGACTGAACGGCTTGCAGCCCTCAAACAGACGTTGAAGGATTTTCCGGAAGTTTCGTCCTTTGAGAAAATAAGTGCTTTTGACATGGGTAAGGGAAGGATCCTGACCGGTACTGATTTGGAGATGCTCTTAGCGGCTACGAATGTGGCAAAAGAACCTTTTGTCTCGGATTTTGGCGGACAGGCTATTCGTCGCAAGAATACTACCGGATCTCATTATTTCCTTGCGATGTTGCAAAATAAGCCGATAGATGGATGGGTTCCTTTGGCTGTGAAAGCGAAGTCTGCCATGCTTTTCAATCCGATGGATGGTACTTCGGGGATGGCGAAGATCCGTACGCGTAAAGGCGTGACAGAAGTCTATCTTCAACTCAAACCCGGTGAGTCTTTGATCCTGAAAACATTTACGACTCAAAAGATTAGGGAGAATGATTGGACATATCTTGTACCGGATAAAGAATCACGAGAGTTAAATACCGGATGGTCCTTATCTTTTGAGGAGAGCGAACCGGCTATTACGGAGACATTCCAGATCAATGCGCCTTGCTCCTGGACGACTCTGCCCAATCCGGATCTGAAGCGAAACATGGGTAAAGGAAACTATAAGACGACTTTTGTCATGGATGATCTTTCCGCTGCTGATTATCTTCTGCAACTGGGTGATGTTCGTGAGAGTGCCCGGATACGTGTGAATGGGGTGGAGGTTGCGACCTTATTTGCTGTTCCTTTCGAGATGAACATTAAGAAGTACCTCCAGAAAGGGGAAAATACGCTTGAAGTGATTGTTTCCAATCTTCCTGCCAACCGGATTGCAGATTATGACCGCCGCAAAGTGAACTGGCGTATTTTCGAAGAGATCAACTTTGTAAGTATAACTTATCAGGAATCAGATTTTAGCAGTTGGGAAGCTTTTCCTTCCGGACTTCTAGGCCCGGTACGGATTACTGCTTGCAAGAAACGCTTCTGAGTAGCCTGTAAGGCAACTACTTCCAGATTGTAAAAACATACGGAAGATTTCCTAATTGTATAGGCATCCACCGATCATTTCGTCCTTATGAAATGATTGACGGATGCCTATCCGTTCCTCGCTTCACTGCAGCGAAACGAGACTTTGCCTGCAGCGAAACGACAGAGGCTTCAGGCACTCTGAGTATATGCATCAAAGCGTTCGCAATTGTTTGTTTTATAAAGTTAATGTGAATGATGGCTATGAACAGCTTGTTCGTGTACTCACTAAGCAGACTATCACTGTTCAGTTCATTACTGAAAGTTTTTTATTACCTTTGTAAGAGTATATAGTCAGACTAATTATTACAATCAAAAATAACGCTTGCAATGACTCCCGATACCTATCTGTTTCCACCACGTAAAGCTGAGATTGCCAATAGTATCACGCATGCTTTGGGCATTGTTATGAGTGTGTGCGTGATTCTGAGATTACTGTTGCATCCGGAGGTTTCGTCTGGAAGCCGGTTTGGCCTTTGGGTCTTTGCGTTATGTATGCTTGAGATGTATAGCGTTTCTACGATTTATCATTGGGTGAAGGCAATTCGCTTCAAGCGGGTGTTACGCCTGTTTGACCATATCTCTATCTATTTCCTGATCGCGGGCACTTACACGCCTTTCTTGTTGCTTTGTTTGCAGGAGCGTACCAGCTATCTGTTTCTGTCCGTCATTTGGGGTGCAGTTCTGCTGGGGATTGTTTATAAGTTGGTTTGGTGGAAAAGATATCCAAAACTGTCGCTCTATATCTATCTGGCAATGGGTTGGATTGTTGTTTTTATTATTCAGCCGGTTTATACAGCTTTACCTACTGAAGGTTTTGTCTGGCTTATTGCCGGCGGTTTGTCCTATAGTGTCGGAACATTCTTTTATGCTAACCGCAAACCATTGTACAACCATGCTGTCTGGCATTTGTTTGTCCTCGGTGGCAGCATTTGTCATTTTCTGGCGATTCTCTCGATCCGGTAATTAAACGAATTGAAAGATGTTATTACCCTTCTTACATAAAGATCTGATTGAAGCCGGTTGTGATGAGGCTGGCAGGGGATGTCTTGCCGGCTCTGTCTTTGCCGCTGCCGTGACCTTGCCAAAAGATTTTCGTAATGAACTGTTGAACGATTCCAAACAACTGACAGAAAAACAGCGTTATGCCCTTCGTCCTGTCATTGAGAGGGAGGCTTTGGCTTGGGCAGTCGGTGTTGTCTTGCCGGAAGAGATTGATAAAATCAATATATTGAATGCCTCGATTCTTGCGATGCACCGTGCCATCGATCAGCTCAAAGTAAAACCGGAGACTCTGATCATTGATGGCAATCGGTTTAAGAAGTACAATGAGATTTCGCATACCTGTGTGATAAAAGGGGATGGGAAGTATCTTTCAATAGCCGCGGCTTCTGTCCTGGCGAAAACGTATAGAGATGATTATATGCTTCGTCTGCACGAAGAATATCCGATGTATGATTGGAATAATAACAAAGGCTATCCTACAAAGAAACACCGGTGCGGCATACAAAAGTATGGTACGACTGCCTATCACAGGATGACTTTTCAGTTGCTCGAACGGCAACTGGATTTATTTGCAACCGAAGATTCCAAGTAACAAAAACGCCTGCTACATGCAGGCGTTTTTGTTACTTGGAATCTATTCGTGCTTGGCCTTGTAGGCAATGGCGTAGAAGCGCATCTGTTTGATCATGGAGAGAAGCCCGTTCGAACGGGTTGGGGAGAGATGCTCTCTCAATCCAATCTTCTCAATGAAGTAGAGCTCATTGTTCAATATCTCATCCGGAGTGTGGCCGGACCAAACACGCACTAACAGTGCGACAATTCCTTTGACGATAACGGCATCGCTTTCGGCTTGGAAGGTAATGATACCCTCCTTATAATCTGCTTGTAGCCATACACGGCTCTGGCAACCTTCAATCAGGTTTTCGGGAGTCTTATACTTTTCATCCAGGGGTACCAGAGAGTTGCCAAGTTCTATTAACAACTGGTAGCGATCCATCCAGTCGTCAAAATCGGAGAACTCCTCAATTATTCCGTCTTGAATTTCGTTGATAGTCATATAGATATACTTAATTACTTGTTATTCTCAAAGAGAATGTTGGCCAGTGTCTGTCCGACTGCCTTGAGTGTCTCTTTGCTTATATTATTCATAGTGTCGTCCAGCGTGTGCCAGGTATCCGGAAATCCATTCTTGCGTATTGGATCATAGTCAATGATGTCAATGCTTGGGATTCTTGCTCCTTGGTTTACATACAGGTGATCATCGGTGATGGCTCCTCCTTCTGATTGCGGAAAATACGGGCTGTAACCTGATTGTGAGGCTTTCTCCCATACCTGATTGACCACATACGAGGCAAAATGCATGGATACTTGTTCTTTACGGAAAGTAGCCTGACGACCTCCGACCATATCGAGCAGGATGCCGTAAGAGGCCTTGTAACCAGGCTTATGTGGGTGTTTTGTCCAGTATTGCGTACCAAGGCACCAAGTATTGGCTGTCTCCTCCTCGTCTTTCTCAAGCCATTCGGGTGTACCATAATCCTCGGCGTCGAAGAAAATGATATCTACACCAATAGCTGACTTATTGTCTTTCAGTAGACGGGCTAATTCCAGTAATACCCCAACGCCACTGCCTCCATCATTGGCTCCATCAATAGGAGTCTGCCAGTTCTTTTTATCCGTGTCCGCATCTGCATATGGACGTGTGTCCCAGTGTGCAAAAAGAAGAATGCGATTGTTATTTTCCGGTTGAAAAGAAGCGATGATATTCCGAGCCTTTAAAGGAGTGCCATCATACGCAGTCACGGTCATCTTTTGTTCGATAACTTCAGCTTTGTACGATTTTAGTTTGTTGACGATATAGTCTCCGCAAGCAATATGTGCAGCAGAGTTTGGCACTCTGGGACCAAAGGCCACTTGTTGTTCTATGCTGTGATAGGCACTATCCGCATTAAATTGGATGGTGGCTGGCTGACTCGTTTCGCCGGCACTTTTTCTTAATGAGGCTTTCTCTTTGGAAGAGGAGCAGCTTGTCGTCATTAAGTTAAGACTAATAGCCAGGAGTGTAAGATAAAAAGATCTTTTCATTGCGTGAATAGCGGGTTATCAGTTTTGTTTCAAAATTACCTGATCATCTTGTACGATAAGAGTGGATGTGTTGCCACAAATTAAAGGATAATTATTGTCCGAGTGTCCGACAGGAAATCCAAAGCAAACAGGATATGAATAAGGTTCAACCATGTTGGAGATCCCTTCATAGATACTCTGTTTCATCAATGGGTCTTCTTCGCAGTCTATAAACTCACCGATAATCAGTCCGCTGATCCGTTCCAAAATCCCACTCATCCGCAGATTCTGAAACATACGGTCGATATGATAGGATCTTTCTCCTATGTCTTCCACAAAGAGAATCGTTCCTTCCGGGCTGAAGTCAAAGGGTGTTCCCCTGAGTGCATAAAGAAGAGAGAGATTGCCTCCCCGGAGTATTCCTTCTGCTCTGCCTATCCGGTTGAAAGGATGTTCAGCTATCTTATAATCAGGGGTCTTGTCAAAAAGGATGCTCTTCAGATAGTTGACAGCAATGTCGTCGGGTCTCGATAAAGAGAGGTGCCGTGCCATAGGAGCATGGAGTGACATCAGACCATTCTTCTGAAGCATTGCATGAAGTGCAGTAATATCACTGTATCCAATCAGCCATTTTGGATTCTTCAATATACCTTTGGAATCAAGCTTATCGAGAAATTGCATAATGCCGTAACCGCCACGGCTACAGAGAATCAATTGCACATCTTCACGGTCAAACGCCTTCTGTAAGTCCTCCAGCCGTTCTTCAGTACTAGCGGAAAATCGTCCGTACTGTCCTAGACAAACAGGACTTTGCTCCACTAAAAGTCCCCAGGATGACAAGAGCTCTGAGGCTCCTTGTACATATTCCGGATCAATCATTCCGGCTGGGGAGACGATAAGTGCTTTGTCTCCTGTTTGTAAGGACTTCGGTACGATCATTATTTAAGCGTCTACTTTTGCGTAAGTCGCGTTCTCTTCGATGAACTCGCGGCGTGGTCCGACATCTTCACCCATTAGCATGGAGAATACCATATCTGCATCGGCAACATTTTCTATAGTAACCTGTTTCAATATACGGTGTTCCGGATTCATTGTAGTGTCAGCAAGCTGATCAGCGTTCATTTCTCCCAAACCTTTGTAACGTTGGGTGCGTACAAGCTTTTCGTCTCCGCCGCCGTACTTCATGATGAAAGCCTGACGTTGAGCTTCAGTCCAGCAATACTCCTCCACTTTTCCTCTTTTGCATAAGTACAAGGGTGGTGTTGCAAGATATACATGCCCGTTTTCAATCAGCTTCTTCATGTGACGGAAGAAGAATGTAAGGATAAGTGTGGCGATATGCGAACCGTCCACATCGGCATCGGTCATGATAATTACCTTGTGGTAGCGAAGCTTGACAATATTCAGTTCCATAGAGTCATCTTCAGTTCCGATAGTTACCCCCAGTGCGGTATAGATATTGCGAATCTCTTCACTCTCCAGCACTTTGTGTGGCATCGCTTTTTCTACATTCAGGATCTTACCACGCAGAGGCAGAATTGCTTGCGTCTTACGGTTACGTCCTGCTTTTGCTGTACCACCTGCAGAATCTCCCTCGACAAGGAAGAGCTCGCATTCCTCTGCTACACGAGAGGAACAGTCAGAAAGTTTTCCGGGAAGTCCGCCACCTGATAAAGGCGATTTACGTTGCACCAGTTCGCGTGCTTTGCGAGCTGCCGCCCGGGCAGTTGCGGCAAGGATAACTTTGTCAACAATCGTCCTTGCTTCTCTTGGATGTTCTTCCAGATAGTTTCCTAAAGCTTCACCCACAGCTTGGTCTACAGCCCCCATTACTTCGTTGTTTCCTAACTTAGTCTTCGTCTGTCCCTCAAACTGAGGCTCTTGAACTTTAATCGAAATAATGGCAGTCAAACCTTCGCGGAAGTCATCTCCGTTTATTTCAATTTTTATCTTGTCCAGCATCTTGTTATCTTCCGCATACTTCTTCAGTGTACGGGTCAACCCTCTTCGGAAGCCGGCGAGGTGAGTACCACCTTCAATTGTGTTGATGTTGTTGACATACGAGTGAATATTTTCATTGTATGATGTATTGTACATCATGGCTACATCCACAGGAATACCTTGTTTCTCAGTGCTGATATAAATAACGTCCGGAATAAGTTTCTCTCTTGATTGATCCACATATCTCACGAATTCACGAAGACCATCTGTTGAGTGGAAGACCTCACTTTTGTATTCTCCTGTTACAGGGTCAACAGCGCGTCTGTCAGTCAGGGTAATGAAAAGACCGGCATTTAAGAAGGCTAACTCACGCATGCGGTTTGCCACAATCTCATACTTGTATTCCAATGTAGTGAAGATTGTATCATCCGGCTTGAAAATGATGACTGTTCCCGATTTCTCTGTGTCTGCGATTGGAACCACACTTGCCAACGGTTTTCCTTTTGAATACTCCTGCATCCATATTTTTCCTTCGCGGTGAATCTCGGCACGAAGATAGATAGAAAGTGCATTTACGCAAGAGACTCCCACGCCATGCAACCCACCGGATACCTTATACGATCCTTTGTCAAACTTACCACCTGCATGGAGAACTGTCAAAACAACCTCTAAGGCTGATCTTCCCTCCTTTTCATGCATTCCAACGGGAATGCCGCGACCATTATCACAGACTTTAATGGAGTTGTCTTCGTTGATCGTGACTTCTATTTTATCGCAAAAGCCGGCTAGAGCTTCATCAATCGAATTGTCAACAACTTCATATACTAAATGGTGTAATCCTTTGAGACCGGTATCTCCGATATACATGGCAGGACGCTTTCTTACAGCCTCCAAACCTTCCAGTACCTGAATACTATCGGCGGAGTATTCTCTTTCGTTTTTTCTGCTTTCTTCTGACATATGGAACTAATTATTGATCTGTTTTTAATTGTGTGAGTAATAACCTAGCAAATATACTCAAAATTGGAGAAACAAAATGCATACTCCGTAAAAAATGTACTCAATATTTTGAGGGGTAGGAGTATATGCAAATAACAAAGGCCATTCTTATGCAGAATGGCCTATATCTTGATATAAAGAGGTTATTACCTTCTTAAAGTTTGTTGGCAAAGATAGCCAGTTTTGACTTCAGATTGCTTGCTTTTTTCTTATGAATGACATTCTTCTTTGCAAGCTTGTCAAGCATGGAGGCAACTTCCGGGTAGGATTGTGTTGCTTCTTCTTTTGAAGTCAGGTTGCGGAACTTTTTAACTGCGTTTCTTACAGTTCTTCCATAATATCTGTTGTGTAATCTTCTTACACTAGTCTGTCTGATTCTCTTGACTGAAGATTTGTGATTTGCCATATCGACCCAATGCCTTAAAACGTTAATGTTCTTATTTATTGTAGCCCATAGCAGAATCGAACTGCTCTTTCAAGAATGAAAATCTTGCGTCCTAACCGATAGACGAATGGGCCATTGCTTTTGTTTGCGGCTGCAAAGGTAGCGTATTATTTCTACTTTCCAAACTTATAGGGAAACTTTTTCAACGCAATCAAATGCTCTTTGGATAACAGGTATTGAGGTTGATCTTTTTCCTTTAGCGCTGCGAAGGTAAAGCAACTTTTTGGAATACACAAGTTTTCCACCGAATTTATAGGTATATTTGTCTGGTTTTTATCTTTCTAAAGATATTATGGCGCAAGAGCAGAAGACGAAAGGCATTATTCTTCAATGTATTAGATACAGTGAGACTGCTAATATACTTTGTGTATATACAAAGGATATTGGGCGAGAATCATATATAGTATATCGAAGCAAGACAAAAAGAAGTAGCGTGAAGAACGTTTTTATGCAGCCTTTGGCTGTTGTTGAAATGGAAGTAAAAAGGAAAAATAACTCAGAACTGCATCATATAACAGAGCTTCGTCCGGTATTTTCTCAAAGTGGCATATTATTTAGCCCGGTCAAAACAATTCTTTCCATGTTTCTTTCAGAGGTTCTTTACCGTGTTTTAAGAAGTACAGATAAAGATCCGGCTTTGTTTTCCTTTTTGGAAAATTCGATCCAGGTTCTTGATTTGGTGGAGAGCGGTATTGCTAATTTTCATCTCGTCTTTCTGATACAGTTAACTCGTTATCTGGGGTACTATCCAAATATTGATTGTATAGAAAGTAAGGATGGTCTTTATTTTGACCTTTTAAGCGGCACTTTCACACAGATACCACCTTCTCATCCGCACTATCTGGAGTCGAATGAGACTGTCTTGTTTCAAAAGATGATACGGATGACGTATGAAAATATGCGTTTCTTTTCGTTTTCCCGTGTGGAACGCGTGGATATTCTTCGTCATATCATTCAGTACTACAGACTGCATCTGCCGGAATTTCCGGAGATACAGTCGTTAGAGATACTGAGAGAAGTCTTTGATTCGGAGTAAATTAGTTATTCTTCTTCTTCTTCTTTGCTCCCTGGTAAATCAGATAACCAACAACACATGCGCCTACTACAATAAATCCATAGCCTAGTTCGTGACTGTACCGATAAACCTCAGTCATTAGCTGGTCTTCAGGAATGATGGATTGCAGATACCAGCCGATGGCTGCAAGAATACAGTTCCAAAAGCCTGCTCCAAGCGTGGTATACAACAAGAAAGTGGAAAGCTTCATCTTTGCCAGTCCGGCGGGGATGGAGATAAGCTGTCTGATAGCAGGAACCAATCGCCCGACAAATGTGGAAATAGCTCCATGATCGTCAAAATACTTTTCTGCATGCTTCACTTTGTCTTCATCCAGCAGACATATGTGCCCGATGCGACTATTCGCAAACTTATACACAATGGGGCGTCCGACCCATTTCGCCAAATAGTAATTGATCAGTGCACCGATATTGGCTCCGATTGTAGCGAAAAATATTATTAAGAAAACATTCATTTCGCCATTGCTCGCAGCCTTATAGGCAGCTGGTGGTACTACTACTTCTGAAGGAAAAGGAATAAAAGAACTTTCAATTGCCATCAGAAGGGTAATTGTCCAGTAGTTCAGATTGTCCAGACACCATTGAATTAAAGATGCAGATTCCATGTCATATTTTAAATTTAGTTAGAAACTCGATGTAGTTGAATGAGTCTGTAATGTAAATCTTTCAGCGCATCCACAAGTTGCTCTTTGGGATATATCTTTTTGTTTTCAACAATGTGAGTTGTTAGAAACTCGTCGATGGAGTCTGCTAATTCTATTTGATTCCAGAAATAAAAGACAAACAGCGAGTAGATATAGTTGTTCATGTTTACCAGAGGGCTGAGTTGTTTCATTATTATGGAGAAGGTTTCCGCTCCCATTGAATGGGCACATTCTGCGATTGACTTCACGGCACCACTTTTATCACCACTTAAATAGTGCATGACGGCGGTAAAAGCATAATCGTCAAAGTCATTGATGCCAGTCTCGCTCATTGGATAAAAATCAAAAGCTGTGATCGCATCTTTTATGCGATTTTCAGTCATGTAAATAAGACTTTTTATAAAATACAGATTGCCGTTCATTGGATCCCTTTCAATGCGCTCGTTAATGAGAATCATCAATTCTTCTGAGATGTTTTCCTCTTTCATGGCATTGAAGAGAGGAAGCATTGATTCGCTGACCTCTTCAGCACAAAGATGATCAAAGAGGTTAAGCAGTACGCTTAATTCCATTTTATTCTTTGCTGATTCCTCCTCAGATTTTGCTAGTTGATCTTTCGAGAGAGTCATTCCCTCGAAAGATCCTAGTAATTCGGTGGCTTCTTTATTCAAGTCCAGAGTCTCCATACAGGTGGCTAGCATGAATGCTATCTTGGGATCGTCCGGAGTGATTGCGTGCGCGTATTCCAAAGCCTCTTTCATCTTCGGATAGTTTCCTAAATTTCCATAAATATTTGCCATGGTCAGCCATGACTTCTCTGCGTATGGGTTTCTGTCAATAATTATATTTGCAAACTTGATAGCTTCTTTATATTGATTAGTCCTAATTAGCAGATTGGTGCGAAGGCGGGTTATATTATCCGGCTCATCTTCAACTGCTTTATCAGAAAATTTGTTGAGGCAAACGAGACCTTCCTGATATTCTCCCATGTCAAATAGTTTCATGGAGAGGTATTGCCATGCATATCCCCACTGCTCTTCATCCAGGGAGGGCTTCTCTGCAATAAACAGGTCATAGAGAGCACTGAACTCCTTTTTTCCTGTATAGATTACAATATTTACCAAAAGGGTATCAAATGAATCAAATTTTGCCAAACCTAACAATACTTCTGCTTCTTCATGACGACCCGCCCTGGATAGCAATTCAATCTTTTGAACCACAAATTCAGGATCATCCGGGTGAAGTTTGAGCCCTAAGTCTATAATCTTTATCAAATCATCTTCGCTGGAATCTTCGTACTCTTCATAATAATCAACAAGAGTATCAATCTCTTCAATGTCAAAATAGGGAGTAATGTCTTGTTCCAGAGCTTTTCGGTATTTCTCAACCAATAGTAAGACTTCAGGGGACTCGTTTGCTTCGTTCATGTATGTTTATTCTTATTTAGCGCTTTTTGTCCAGCTATCTTTAAGCTTGACGGTACAATTGAATACAAGATGTTCTGGCGTTGAATCAGAATCAACATTGAAATAGCCTGTGCGTTGGAATTGAAAATGATCTAATGGCTTTACATCGGAAAGACATGGTTCCATACGGCAGTTGGTCAAGACTTCCAGAGAGTCGGGATTTAGCAGGTCGTGAAAATCGGTGTCTTTCTCGGAAGCCGGATCTTCCACCTTAAATAACCTGTCGTAAAGACGCACTTCGGCAGGGATGCTCTGTTCTACACTTACCCAATGGAGGGTTCCTTTTACTTTACGGTCGCTCTGTGGCATGCCACTCTTTGTTTCAGGATCGTATTCACAATATATTTCTTCTATCTCTCCTGTCTGCTCGTTTTTCTTAAACCCGGTACATTTGATGATATAGGCACTCTTTAGCCGTACTTCTTTGTCTGGTGACAGACGGAAGAACTTTTTGATAGGTTCTTCCATGAAGTCGTCACGTTCGATGTAAAGTTCCCGGGAGAATGGTACGTTACGTGTGCCCGTGGATTCATCTTCCGGATTATTGGCTGTCTCCAACCATTCAACTTGTCCTTCCGGATAGTTTGTGATAATCAGTTTGACGGGATGCAACACAGCACTGACTCGTACAGCAGTCTTATTAAGTTCTTCACGAATCGAGTTTTCAAGTAAGGCGACATCAATGAGTCCATCATACTTGGTGTATCCGATGCGGTTTATAAAATCCTTGATTGAAGCAGGGGTGTATCCACGACGACGTAATCCGCATAGGGTAGGCATACGGGGATCGTTCCATCCGGTTACTTCACCTTCTTGAACAAGTTGTAGCATCTTTCGTTTACTCATGACAGTGTAGGTCAGATTCAAACGGTTAAATTCAATCTGGCGCGGACGATAGTTGCCTGTTTGCAACATATCGATGTAATAATCATAAAGCGGACGATGCACCTCAAACTCCAGAGTACACAGAGAGTGCGTCACACCTTCAAAAAAGTCTGACTGGCCGTGTGCAAAGTCATACATTGGATAGGCTTTCCATGTATTTCCTGTACGGTGGTGAGGATGTTGTGTAATAACCCGGTACATGATAGGGTCGCGAAAGTGCATGTTGGAAGAAGCCATATCAATCTTAGCACGAAGCACCATGGCACTTTCAACAATAACTCCTTCATTCATCTTTTTGAATAGGTCAAGACTTTCTTCTACCGGGCGGTTTCGAAAGCGGCTTTCAGTACCCGGTTGTGTAGGTGTGCCTTTTTGTTTGGCAATCTCTTCGGCTGACTGTTCGTCTATATATGCTTTTCCTTCTTGAATCAGTCTGATCGCAAAATCCCATAATTGCTGAAAGTAGTCGGAAGCATAAAAAACGTTTTCCCATCGGAAACCAAGCCATTGAATATCTTCTTGTATTGAGTCAACGTATTCAACATCTTCTTTCGTCGGATTTGTGTCGTCGAAGCGCAGATTACAAACACCGTTGTAATTTTGTGCAATTCCGAAATCCAGGCAAATCGCTTTCGCGTGTCCGATATGTAGATAACCATTTGGCTCTGGAGGGAAACGGGTTTGGATACGACCTTCATTTTTGCCCTCTGACAAATCATTTTCAACAAAAGTTTCGATAAAGTTCAGGGACTTTTTGCTCGATTCCCCGCTATTTTCTAATTCAGCCATGTTTCTATCAAATAAATATGTATGCAAACTTAATAATACGATGCAAATTTAATAAAACTTTCCAACCTTCTTCCCGAGAGCTGCATAAAAGAAAATATTCTGTTGAGATGGAAGTATAAAAAAGAAAGGGATTGAAGCCAGAGATACTCGGCTAGAATCCTTCTTTTACACTATTACTTAGATATTTTGGACTATTCGTCCTTCTTCTTTATTGGTATCTCTCTTTTTATACGTTGATCCAGAGAAATAAGAGTTTCAGTCCCAACCACGCCCGGAATCTCTTGAATCTTATTGTTGAGAAGATCCATCAGATGTTCATTGTCAGTGGCATATAGTTTGATAAGCATCGTGTATGGACCTGTGGTGAAATGGCATTCCACTATCTCCGTGATCTTCTCTAATTCTGGAACTACGTTTTTATACATTGCACCTCTTTCCAGGTTTACCCCGATATAAGTACAGGTATTGTATCCCAATACTTTTGGGTTGACATGATACCCAGAACCAACAATAACGCCCATATCAATCAGGCGCTGTACACGCTGGTGAATCGCTGCCCGCGATACACCACATTCTGCAGCTACATCCTTGAAAGGGATTCGAGCATTCTGCGAAATAATCTCCAGGATCTTTTTGTCCAGGGAGTCGACTTTCTCGCTTTTTTCTGTGGTTAAAGAGATTGTTGCCATAATTTGTGTTTGTTTTCTTTCAGCAAAAGTAAGTATTAGTAATTAATATCAAAAAGAAAAGGGTATTGTTTATACATTAATAGAAAGAATTATCCCTTTTGGCTATCTTTTTGATAAAGAGAAAAAAGCTTCCCTTATAAAAAGAGAAGCTTTTTTCTCAGTAATGAAACTGGTTTATTTTTGGATCTCGAGCAATTCAACTTCAAAAATCAAAGTAGAGAAAGGCTTGATAGCACCCATGTCTTTTGCACCATATGCCAATGACTCCGGAATATAGAATTTGTATTTTGAGCCAACAGACATCAATTGCAAACCTTCAATCCATCCTGGGATAACTTGAGATACAGTAAACTCAGCTGGAGTACCGCGATCTACAGAACTGTCAAATACAGTGCCGTCAACCAATGTACCATGATAGTTTACTTTTACTTTGCTGTCAGCAGTAGGTTTTGCACCTGTTCCTTCTGTAATTACCTGATAAAGCAGACCGCTTGCTGTAGATATAACGCCAGGTGTGCCTTTGATGCTATCAATGAATGCTTTACCAATAGCTTTGTTCGCGCCGAAGTTTTTCTCACTCTCAGATGCTTTAATACGAGCTACAGCTGCATCAGCATAAGTTGTTGCTTCTTGAATCGTCATCTTCAGACCTTTTGCATTTACTGCTGATACGAAACCATCATAAAAAGCATCGGTGTTCAATGTTTTTGTTGTGTCGCTTCCAAAAACCATTTGTTTAAAACCAGGCAACATTTGATCTTTTATCTGAGCACCAATCTGCAAACCGGCATTGTATGCTTTTTGTTCAGCGGTCAATTCTTTCTTTGCATCCAGCAAACCTTTGATAAATGCATCCATCTGTGTGGTGTCCATTTTCATATTTCCTCCAGATAAATACTGTTTCAAACCGTCTGTGTTGGCTACGCCAAAAGCGTAAGAGATTGAGTCTACGTCAGTCTTAAGAGCTACATTCTTTACGGAAGAACCGCAAGAGCTCAGGATCATTGTTCCTGCAATTGCTGCAGCAACCAAA
This sequence comes from Bacteroidales bacterium, assembly GCA_036508045.1. Classification (GTDB taxonomy): domain Bacteria; phylum Bacteroidota; class Bacteroidia; order Bacteroidales; family JAQUTK01; genus JAQUTK01. The sequence continues at coordinate 146 of DATCIB010000269.1, read as the reverse complement.
TTGAGTTTTTTCATCATTTGTTTTGTTTAGTTGTTATATTAAGTCTTGTTTTATACGATAGCAAGTAGTTCTACTTCGAAAATCAAAGTTGTATCAGGACCGATGTTCGCTCCAGCTCCGGCAGAACCGTAAGCAAGGTTTGAAGG
>DATCIB010000268.1:0-3325 GCA_036508045.1 Bacteroidales bacterium | reverse complement strand
TATATTTGTAAGCGTAAATTTATACCAACGCTTTTTCAAACATGAAGAACAGAGCGAGATTCCTTTTATTCTGTTGTTTCTGTCTGGTATCTCTGACAGGAAGATGCGAAATATTTCGTGGCGTTACAATTGGCGATGGACTTTCAAGTTTATTGGTTAATTCACTATACAAAGATTCCAAAGGTTTTATTTGGGTAGGAACGGATGTCTGTCTGGACCGATTTGATGGTGTCGCTTTCAAACATTATTCCTTTGAAGATGCAGATGTTAAGCGCAGAAGAGTCAATGTAATATTAGAAACAAAAGACGGAACTCTTTGGACCGGCAATAACCTTGGACTTTGGAGACTGAATAGAAAAGAAGATAGACTGGAGCGGTTCTTGCGTGATACTATTGATATCCCAGTCCATACTCTTGCGACAGACAAGAATGGAACTTTATATATAGGTACTGATAAAGGGCTGTACATTCATTCTGAGAAAGCACTTACGCATTGGATGCCAGATAGTAATGTCCTTTCTGAAGGGAATAGTATCATTGATATGATTCCCGATGATAATCAAGGAGGATGGTGGCTTGCAACTAAAAAAGGCCTATTCCTGTTTTCTCCTTCCGAAAGAAAAACACAACGCTTCTTGTTTGAAGGAAAGGAGTCTGGTTTGAATCAATTTACAGGATTAACCAGAATTGGAGAGATGCTTTATCTCGGTACCGCAAATGCCGGTGTTGTTTGCTTTGATACAAAGCATCACTCTTTTTCCCGTTTTATATCTCTGGGGTGTGACATCATATCGGATATTTCTTCTGATGGGAAAGATCAAATATTTGTGGCTACTGATGGTAACGGAGTACATTTCCTTTCACATTCCACCCAAAGGATTACCAAATCTTATACGTATGATCCACGTAACGCCACAGGTATTCGTTCAAATTCAGTCTACTCTTTGCTGGTTGATAAAGAAGATATTCTATGGGTTGGATTTTATCAGGCAGGTTTTGATTATACCCTCTTCCAGTCTCAATTATTTAAGACTTATACGTTTCCGCCGGACTTTGATTCTCACGAATTGCCGGTTCGCGCTTTCTGTATCTTTGATGATAAGAAATTAATCGGAACCCGAGAGGGAATGTATTATATCTCGGAAAAGCGGAATGTTGTAAAGCGGTTTGACAAGAAGATCCTGGGTTCAAATCTCATCCTTTCGATATGCCATTATGATGACCTTTTCTTTATTGGGACGTATGGCGGAGGACTCTCTTTGCTGGATGCAAATAGCCTTTCTGTCAAGCGCCCATTCAGTGAAAGAGTCTTTCAACGGGGGCATATTTTTCATTTCGAAGAAGATAGAGACGGCAATCTATGGATTGCTACCTCTGAAGGATTGTATTGTTACCAAAAGGAGACTAAAACAATAACTGCTTATACAAGTTCAAACTCTCAGATGCCTGCCGGAAATGTCTATTACGTATATTTTGATTCAACAGGTAAAGGGTGGGTTGGTACGGAGAATGGACTTTGCATCGTTGATCCACAGTCTGGCAGCATACGAACAGATGTTTTTCCGAATGGATTTTGCAATAAAGAAATAATCAAGGTAATAAAAGAAGATAATCACCATACTATTCTTTTCTTTCCGGATCAGGGGCAATTGTTTTTCTCGGATCCAATGATGACGCATTTTGGACTGTATGAAACAACAAAACAGTTTCAGAACACAACTTTCATATCTATGGAAAGTGACAATCAGGGGAGATACTGGTTTGGGAGCAAAGGAGGTATTATGGCTATTGATACTTCTCGGGCAGAGTATAAGAGTTTTACCTTTGCCGATGGATTACCAGGATCTGTTTTTAACTCTGATGCAAGTTTTAAAGATAGCAATGGTCTATTGTGGTTTGGTAATGACAAGGGACTTCTTTATGTAGACCCAACAAAGATGAGTGCACAAGATAAAGCCCCATATCCTATTATTTTCACGGAAATACAAGTGAATGGCAATCCTTTAGATGAAACAGCATTAAACAATATCCGGCAAGAAGAGCTTCTTGAATTAAAGAAAGAAAAGAATAATCTACTTATTCGCTTTACTGATTTGTCCTATTCTTTGTTATCTGCTACAGCTTTTGAATGTCGTTTGGATGGCGTTAATGACAATTGGGTTACTTTGTCCGGCAGAAATGAAATTTATTATCACGATTTACCTTCAGGGAAATTCACTTTTCGTGTACGATTGCTAGGAGAAACAGCGTCAGAAAAGAGATTAAGGGTGGAGATAGACTATCTTTCTGCAACTTCCCGCACTTGGCTTGTATCTGCATTACTTCTCTTTTTAGTATTCTTGGGCACAACATATCTATACCGCAGGAGAAATGGGGGAAAAAAGACTGTCTTTTCAGAAAAGGTCTCTGATATTGCTGCGAAAGAAGATAAGCAAAATGAAAAGTATAAACATGCGCGCCTGAGTGAAGAAGAGCGCAAAGTAATTTGTGAAAAACTGAATTCTTGCATGAAAGAAGAGAGGCTTTATATGAATAAGGATTTGAAGATTTCGGATCTTGCTCAGGCTGTTGGCTGCTCTTCACATGCACTTTCATTTGTTTTCAATCAGTATTTAAATCAGTCTTATTACGATTATATGAATGCTTATCGCGTGGAAGAGTTCAAACTATTGGCGACTAATCCGGAATATGCCCGGTATACCTTGTCAACTTTGGCAGAGAAAGCTGGCTTTAGTTCTCGGGCTTCTTTCTTCCGGTCTTTCAAAAAAGTGACAGGAATTACACCGAATGAGTATATGCAGAGTCTCTGATAATTGTCCCCAATTATTTGAGACTGTATTCTAATTTATTTAAAATCAAAGAGTTGGTTTTAAATATGTCTTGAATAATGCTTTGAGATGTTTTTGGTGTTTTGTTTTCATTTTGTATCTTGTTCAATCTCTATTTTTGTATCCGAACAAAATCAAATTGCTATGGAAAATCAACAGAACACCACTCGCTCCTCCAATGTGATAGCAACTGCGTATACTGATTACTATCAGAAGGTGTTTGCCTATATCGCTTGTCGCATTAATCGTCCTCAAGAAGCGGAAGATTTGGCACAAGATGTGTTTTTGCGTTTGCTTGGTTATCAACAGATGATTCAGCCGGTGACCGTAAAGTATTTTATCTTTACGATTGCACGTAATATTGTGACTGATTATATCCGCCATTATTACGTCCGTCAGCAAGCCGCAGTTTGTCTCTATGATCAGGTAATAACCTATACGAATGAGACAGAAGAAAAAATATTAACGGCAGATCTGGAAAATATGGAACTTAGAAT
>DATCIB010000267.1:0-6499 GCA_036508045.1 Bacteroidales bacterium | reverse complement strand
CCCACCAGCAAAGGGAAGAGCCCCAGCCTTCCATGGCCTGATACTGGATCTCGGGATTGATTTTTACGTTGTCTGTTGGCGTTTGCGCGTGGAGTGATGTACAAACAAACAGCAGTACAATACTCATCCACATTAATTTTATTCTCATTTCAAACCGGTTATTAGATTCGTTGTAAAGTGCAAAGATAATATTCCGATGAGAATACAGACTCTTTTCGACAGGGAAAACTTTCAATTATTAAAATCAATTTGGTAGATATGAGGTAATGATGTGTATTATTAAGTAGTATATTTGCAGGGTATAAATCATCGCATCCTATTATTAATCCGACTGATTATGGAAATATTTCTTTCAATTGTTCTGGGTCTATTGGCAGGAGGTATCATGGGGTACTTCATAGCACATTCTAAAAATGGTAAAACCGCTGCCGAACTGGCTGCTGTCAAACAGGAACTGGACCGGGCCAGGCAAGATAATGCGCGTCTGTCTACTCAAATGGAAAGCCTCAAAATGCAGTTTGAAAACGAACGACGGATGACTCAAGAGTCTCATCTGAAAGAGATAGAATCTTTGCGTCAACAGGCTGTGGAGAAAGAACGACTGATTGAGACGAACCACTCAAATATACTGGAGTCATCGAAAGAGGGTGCCCGCAAAGAGGTGGAGTCGCTAAAAAGCTCCTTTGCCATCGAACGGAAGGCGATGTCTGATGCTCAATCGACACTGAAAGAGACCTTCGAAGAGACGAAAGTCCAGATGGAAAAACAGTGGAAAGAGAAGATGAGTTTGCTGAAAACGGAGTTTCAGGAACTGGCAAACGAAGTGCTAAAGACCAAATCGGGAGACTTGCAGAATGTAAACAAACAGCAGATGGAAGCGATCCTCAACCCTTTGAAAGAGAAAATGGAGAACTTTGAGAAGGCTGTGAAAGATAGTGACAAGTCTGGTGCGGCAAACAAGGCTTCGATTGAGAAGGCCATTGAAGATATGATGAAACGGGCTCAGGAGATTGGCGACGATGCAGTGAATCTGACCAAAGCGCTGAAAGGAAATTCCAAAGTCCAGGGGGACTGGGGGGAAATGTTATTGGAGAGTATCCTTGAGAAATCGGGCTTGCGCAAAGGCGAGGAATACAGTTTGCAGGAGAGCTTTTCGATGGAAGGGGAACGGGGCAGACCGGATGTGATCGTTCGTTTTCCGGAGAAACGTGCGATCGTGATTGACTCCAAAGTATCGCTGACTGCTTACAGTAATTATATGTCCGCTGATACCGAAAAAGAGAGGGCAGACTATCTGAAGGCTCATCTCAAATCAGTCAAGGATCATGTGAATGAACTGAGCACGAGGGACTATTCACAATGCATAAAGGATTCTGTCGGATATGTGTTGATGTTTATCCCCAATGAGGCTTCGTATATCCTCGCGGTTCAGAATGACCCGTCCATCGGCACTTATGCATACGATAAACACATCATTCTGATCAGTCCGACAAACCTGATGATGGCTCTGCAACTGGCCTATAATCTATGGCAAAGCGAACGGCAATCACAGAATGTGCAGGAGATTGTGCGCCAGGGAAGTGCGCTTTACGATAAGTTTGTCTCTTTCGTTGAGAACTTCGCCAAAGTAGGCACACAACTGGATAATGCAAAGAACACCTATAATGAGACGGCCAAACAGCTGTCGGAAGGAAGCGGTAATCTTGTAAAGAGGGTGCAAAATCTGAGTAAGTTAGGTCTAAAGACAAAGAAACAAATACCGGGTATCTTTCTGAACGACCTCGACGAGGGAGATGAAGAAGAGCTGACTGTCTGATTACTTCATATTGTATTTGTTTCTTACTCATTTTGCTATTGGGTAATATAAAGCAGAAAGAGGATCCATCAAAGGATCCTCTTTCTGCTTTATATTACCCAATAATGTTGAATTGGATTGACTAAGCCTCGTGTAACTTACTTAGAAGGTTGTAAACGATACATCACAACATCATGAGAAGGAATAACCACGGATTTAGTCTTTTTGGTTGTTCCGTCTTTTTTCTTTGTCCACAAGTTTCTTATTTGATATATTGTCTGGTCAAAGTTCGTAGAATGTCCGGATAACTCATCTTTCAAGACATATTTCTGCCAATCGATATCAAACTTCCGATAGCTCTCAATGCCTGGATACCCAGTGTGTCCTGATCAATGGCGATAACCTCTGCATTCTTAATAATCTCTTCCGTAGCTACAGACATGTTACGCAAATCGTTGCCCAAAATCAGAGGCGCAGCAAGCATACACCACATAGAGAAATGAGCACGGTCTTCGCTAACTGTCATTCCGTTTCCTACTTCCAACATATCAGGGTCATTCCAATGTCCGGGACCTGCAGCATCACGAATATTTGCTTCCAAGTCAATGATCTCCAACACACTCAAAGCTGACCATTGACCTCTTTTAGCGGTTACTTTTTCAAACTTACAACCAATATCACCGGTAGTACGCCACAAATGGCCCACTTCCTTTGCCCATTTCCATGGTTGATTGGATCCCCATTCGCACAAACTGAACACAATAGGACGACCTGCCGAACGAAGAGCATCACGCATCAGCGTATAAGCTCCGAGATAGTTAATATTGTCATTGTTGCACCAGTCATACTTCAGATAATCCACACCCCATCTTGCATACTGAATAGCATCTTGATATTCGTGTCCGAAGCTTCCGGGAAGGCCGGCACAAGTCTTGCGACCTGCATCCGAATAAATACCTAACTTCAGCCCTTTTGAATGAACATAATCAGCAAGTGCTTTAATTCCTGAAGGAAATCGGTCTTTATCACAGGTAATAAAACCATTCTCATCACGTGGTCCGTGCCAACAATCATCCATATTCAGATAAATGTAACCGGCATCACGCAATCCGGTTGCTACCATTTGGTCAGCTATTCCTTTGATTAATTCTTCGTTGATTTTACCGCCAAATTTGTTCCAACTGTTCCAGCCCATAGGAGGTGTCATGGCTAGATTCTCATACTTCTGCGCATTGATTGTAAATACAGATGACATACAGAGCACGAATGCTAAAAAGAAATGTTTCTTCATGATAAAAAACTATATATTGATAAAAGGTACTTCTGATCACTACAATCAGACGAAGCAAAGATAATTGTTTATCATAAATTATTCGATCGAAGTCAAAATAACTTTGATTAAATAAAACTAATATCAAGCATCGTGTACTAATTGGAAGCAGGTATTGTTACCTGAGAGGAGAAATTGTAGCTAAGTGAGAGGAGAAATTGTCGTTTAGAAAGAAAGCGCCAATCAGTGGTAAAACTGTTTGACGCTTTCTAATTCGAGGTCTCTAGCAGATTCGAACTGCTGTAGACGGTTTTGCAGACCGGTGCCTAGCCACTCGGCCAAGAGACCTTGATTTTGCGAGTACAAAGATAGAGAATCTTTTCTTTCCCTCAAACTATTGACAGCGTTTTTTCGAATCTTCCTTCGATTTATCCCTGCATTCGTCTTGCTTTTTCTTATAGGCAGTTCGTAACTCACAATTAGCTCCACAGTTAGCACAGGGGTTCTCTTTGTTGTTGATACCCCGGAAATAATGATAGACGCGTATGCCGACATACAGAAGGCAGAAAGCGAATATAATATAGATAACTAATTCCTGACCATTTATCATAACAGTAAACTCCCTAATTGATAAACAATAAAAGATACAATCCATGCCAAGACTACTGTGTAAACAGCAGAGAAGAGTGCCCACTTCCAGCTACCCGATTCTTGTTTGATTGCGGCAAGTGTAGCTATACAGGGGAAATAGATCAGAACAAACAGCATATAACAGAAGGCGGCAAGTGGGGTGACCCCTGCACTCACGACGTGTCGCGCAAAATCAGTGGCTTCGGGATCATCATTATTGGCATACAACACACAGAGGGTACTTGCTACCAACTCCTTGGCGCCCGCTCCGGAGATCAGTCCGATGCCTAGCTTCCAGTCAAAGCCCATGGGACGAATGGCTGGCTCAATCATCTTGCCTATTTGCCCGATATATGAACTTTCCTGTTGTGCTGCTGCCGTTTCATAGCCGTTATGATTGGGATAATAGCCCAAAAACCAGATGATGATGGAAGCTACCATAATGATGCCTCCCATCTTCTTGATATATTGTTTCCCTTTTTCCCAGGTGTGACGTATAATGGACCTTGAGGTTGGCATCCGATACGGGGGAAGTTCCATGACAAAAGGCATATCTTTACCTTTGACAAGAAACCGGCTAAAGAGACGTGCCATGAGTACTGCCAGAAGAATTCCAGTTGAATAAATGATTAACAGAATTGCGCCTGCATGGTCCGGGAAAAACACGCCGGCAAGCAACAGGTAAATTGGCAAACGGGCACTACAACTCATCAAAGGATTGATAAGTATAGTAACCAACCGGCTCTTGCGACTCTCAATAGTACGAGTAGCCATGATAGCGGGTACATTACAACCGAAACCCATGATTAAAGGAATAAATGATTTGCCATGCAATCCCATTTTATGCATGATCTTGTCCATAATAAATGCCGCGCGAGCCATGTAGCCGGTATCTTCCATCAGGGATATGAAAAAGTAGAGAATCAATATTTGGGGAAGAAAAACAATGACTCCGCCAACTCCGCCAATGATTCCGTCGGCAAGCATATCTTTCAATGGGCCGGGACTCATCGAGTTATGAACAAAATGTCCCATCATTTGTACCATACTTTTTATGAGATCCATCGGATATTGCCCCAGAGAGAAGGTGGACTGAAACATAATCCACATGAAGATGAAAAAGATTGGGAATCCCCAGATACGATGTGTTACAATGGAGTCAAGCACCTTAGTCACTTGTTGCTTTTCGAGATGATTATCTATAAATGTCTCTTTCAAGGCACCTGTAATAAACCCGTATTTGGCATTGGTAATTGCGGTATCACTCTCTTCATTCAACGAAAGCCGAATGTTCCGAATCTCTTTTTGCTGACTCTTCAATACTTGTTCGCCGTTGGAGAGTGTGCGTACAAACGTTTCAACTTCCTTGTCTTTTTCAAGGAGCTTGATGGAGAGATAACGGAGCGAATACTTATGACGAATCATTTCATCGGCTTCCAATTCTTTCTTGATGGCAAGAATAGCGTTTTCTATATCCGGACCGTGGTTGACATGGATATGCCGGTATACACTCTCTTTCACGGGGCCCTCACGTACGAAGTCTTCAAAATGCTCTTCGTGTGTGGAATCATCGACATTGGTTCGATGCCAGTCTTGCAACTCTTTCAGAACTTCGGGATGCATCACTCCTTGCTCGTTGATAAAGTCCACTCCTTCATACATATTGATAATGATATGAAAGAGGTGATCAATCCCTTGATTACGTTTGCAAACGGTAGGAACCATAGGGATGCCAAACAGTTTGCTCAACAAACGATGGTCGAGCGTGTTGCCGCTTGCTTCCAGTTCATCGTACATATTTAAGGCTACAACCATTCGAACATTCATATCAATCAATTGCGTGGTCAGATATAGATTGCGCTCCAGATTGGACGCATCCACCACATTGATAATCACGTCAGGAGTTTCCTCTATAATGTAACGACGCACATAGAGTTCTTCGGGCGAATAGGTAGACATGGAATAGGTACCGGGAAGATCAACGATTTTGAAATGATAGTCTTGAAAATCAAAGAATCCTTCTTTGGCATCCACGGTTACCCCACTGTAGTTACCGACATGTTCATGAGCGCCGGAGGCCAGATTAAACAAGGAGGTCTTTCCGCAGTTCGGATTACCAATCAAAGCGACGTTGATCGTACGCCGTTTGCCCAAAGCAATCCGTTGCATCTCTTCTTCAGAGATTGCCACCGTTTCGTTCATCGAACCGTGATATTGCATCAGCAAACTCTGCTGCTCTTTTGCTTCTTGTTCGCTGATTACCTCAATCATTTGCGCTTCTTCATGACGCAGAGAGATCTCATAGCCCATGATGCGGTACTTAACAGGATCTTTTAAAGGGGCATTGAGCAAGACTTCCACCATCTTTCCCTTGACAAATCCCATTTCAACGATCCGTTTACGAAAGCCACCATGTCCGTAGACCTTGATGATAACTCCTTTTTCTCCGGTTTGTAATTCTGAGAGACGCATATGCTAAGTATCAATTTGAACACAAAGATATTGATTAAATACTCACAAAGACGCCTATGAAGAAGAAAAAGCAAGCAGGAAGGGGTGTGAACCTTGAGAGATTACAGGATTCCGATTAATTAAGCATCAAACTCATGTAAGGGTTTTGCTTCTCAAACGTGTTGAAAAGAGGAGTAAGCAGTTCCGGATGATATCCAAGCAAAGCCTGAGTCAGCTGTGGGATTGTCACTTGTTCGCCTTCACCGGAACTACTCCGGGTCAAGAGTCCTTTTTCCAATTGAAACAATCCATTATTTTCCTCTATCAAAGGATCAATTAGTCTGAAAGAAATC
>DATCIB010000266.1:0-3238 GCA_036508045.1 Bacteroidales bacterium | reverse complement strand
GGGCGAACCAATATCCAAAGAAGAGATTCATTCATTGATAACAGTGCATACGGAACCTTATGAAACGCTGAAGGATGCGCATGCGATTGCAGTGCTTACAGAATGGGATGAGTTTCGCGCGTATGACTGGAATAAGATCTACAAGGATATGTACAAACCTGCCTTTGTCTTTGATGGACGAAACATTCTGGATGCAAAGCAACTGAGGGAAATTGGATTTGAAGTGAAGCGTATCGGAAAGTAAGCCCATAAAAGAACAACATTTCGTATAAACAATGAAAAAAAACACAATGAAGAAAACGAGACTAATCTGTATGGCCTTTATCTTGCTGTCTGTATCTCAGGTCTTTTCCTCTGAACCGCCACACTGGAATCCACAAACCACAGACTGGAACCGCAAACTCAGTATAGGAGATTGGGGATTTGATCGTCCGGGTTTTCCGAAAGGATTATATATTAATGGGATAACGGTCAAAGAAGGAGAAAAAGTGAAGAATCCTGTAATATATGATAATGATGTTTACAACGATGTCATTGATGATGAGTGGATGTTTGCAATGGCAAGTCTAAAAGAAATGAGTTTGGTCGCTCAGATACTCACACCGGTGTATGCCGAAAAGTGGAAATTCTATTGGGGTGATGAATGGATACAAACAGCTCATGAGGCAATGGACAATGCACGTAAGGGCGGTATTGACATGAAACGGATCCCATCAATAACCATAGGAACAGAAGCTCCCAATGAAAAGGCCGGAGAATGCAAGGAATCGGAAGGAGCTCATTTGTATGTCAAACTAATAAATCACTATTATAAAAAGAATCCGGATTTACCTGTAATTATCAATATGGGAGGTCAATGTGCTACTTTAGCATCAGCTTGGTGTATTGACAATAGCATTGCAAAGAAATGCATCGTTTACTACACAGATTTAGGTGGCTACAACGGTGATTACACCTGGGCATCTGAATTAGTAGCTAAAAACTTCCGGATAATAAACTTTGGAACTCCGGGTGCCTGGTGGAAAAGTAAGCTCTATCAAAATCAATGGAATGTATTTCCTCGCCCCCAATATCCTGAAGCTGACCAAAATGATGTAAACAGTGGAGAATGGAAACTATTTACCCAAACAGGAAATTATCTACTGCAATATATCGTAACAGACTTCTTTAAACAGCGTAAAGAGATCTGCATGAAAGGTTGGAAAGCGGACGGTTATTGCGACGGGACTTTTATCCATGCCTGGCTACCCGGCATCTTTTCAGGAGCTACACTCCAAACAGTACGGGGTGGTGAGGTCCTGCAAATAACTCAATTTGGCGAGGAAAATGAAAAACGGGTAAAACAATATACGATGGATATTCTACTCAACAAAAAAGCGTATACTCATGCAAAAGCGAGTGACTAGGTACAAATGCTAGAACGGATAGCCTATTGCCAAATGAAAACCAAGTCCGTCTTTGAAATTTGGAACATTGTAATAACCGGACTTTGTAGTCTCGTACGGCATGTGCAGCGCGACTCCCATATCAAATCGCAGGATAAGGAATGTAATGTCGTATCTCAAACCACATCCGGTACCTAAGGCTATCTGTTCAGGAAGACTTTTCAGTCTGAGCTGTCCAAGCGGACGGTCCGGATCATTCTTTAAGAGCCAGTTGTTTCCTGCATCCACAAAAAGAGCTCCTTTCAGACTACCTACCAGACTGAAACGATATTCCACATTGGCTTCCAGTTTGATATCACCTGTCTGGTCAAGATACGAATAGCGGTTGGCCGTATTGGGCACCGTTCCTCCCGGACCTATTGAACGGATGGTAAACGCACGGATACTGTTTGCTCCACCCACATAAAACTGTTCGGCAAAGGGTGCTACCCCATCTTTGCCATACGCATAAATCACACCTGCTCCCAGTCGCATGGCAATACTCTGTTTCGTGTCTATCCGCAGGTTATAACGAACCTCCGAAGTTAGTTTTAAGAACTGAGCATACGGTATATTAAACAATTCTTTCTGGCTATTAAATGGTTCACCTTTCAACATATAAAGAGAAGAGAGAATCACTCCGGCCGTAGATGCTGAAGTCTGCCACCAGAAAGTATTACCGACTCTGCGGGTAGATGAATTATCATAGGTATAGGTATATCCCATCTTGGGCACAAATTGATTCTTGAAACTCAAAGCCAGTGCCGGATTGGCGGTCATGATTGAATCAAACTGATTGGATACATAGCTGAGGTAGTTGTAAGAAAGATCAAAAGGGACCAACGTATGTTTGCTCAACCGGGTCGTCTTAAAATCGTACGTCGTGCTTCCTCCAAAAGAGAAAAGCTGAAAATAGCCCGCCCGGCTCAGTCTGTTACCATATAACTTGACAATCGTCGACGCTTGATAGTTACGCTTTTTGTTGTATTGATACGGGAATAATATCTGGGGGAAGGTCAGGGAGATAGCCGAACCGAACTCATAGGAATTGATAGCTGAACGACCCTGTCCTGCCCAGTTGCCGGTCTGCCATTCATACGATCCATGCACTGTAAATGAAAAAGACTCTCCTCCCCTGAATACATTCCTCTTTGTCAAATTAAAAAGAGCACCCGGTCCAACCTGATCATTACTCTTAGTGGTAAGGTTCAACTCTATCTTACCGTCCAGGGGCAGATCGACAGTACTAAGCACGCGCATGTTCAGCGTATCGCACCAAAGCGAATCGGATAGCGGTGTAAACTGGATCTCCGAAGAGCTGAAGATACCCAGTCGGCTGAGTGCGGACAAGGAGCGTGAGTTCTTGCGTAGTGTATATTCTTCTCCTTGCAGCAAACGGATCTGGCGGTACAATACCGATGGGCGCACCTGCAATGGATCATTATAGGCGATTGATATCCCGTTATACTGGATCGTATCTGAAATCGCACTTGTTTGATAGTCTGAAAGCACCAAAGAAACAGTTCCGATGTACCAGGGATGACATTGTGATAAAGAAAGCGAGGGTGTTGGCACGATACGCAGATGGACAGCTCCGGGGGTAAGGAGTGTATCTGCTTCGAAGATGAGATCTTGAGACTTAGCATAGTAGAAGCCGTGGTTTTTCAATAGAGTCGTGAGACGCTGCCTTTCCGCCTCCATTTTGCCGGCATTGAAAACGTCTCCTTTTTTCAGCAGCGGGATCTCTTCGGCCATTGAAAGTGCCGAGTCTGCGCCAGCTGAGGTTCTCCTGCGTAAGAAGGAGCGTCTTGAGA
>DATCIB010000265.1:0-5198 GCA_036508045.1 Bacteroidales bacterium | reverse complement strand
ACTCTTTTCATGGCGACCAAATCTGATTCTCTTCCGGTGGTCAAACTATTGAATAAAGAGATCAGGGATGATTGGTTTATCATGGAGCATAACTCTCGAAAGGATACAATAGACTATTGGATGAAAGATAAAGAGCTGTTTTCTATTGATACGTTGAACGTCTCTGTCACATATCTGAAGACCGACTCTACGAATCAATTATCTTTTGTGACTGACACCCTAAAGTTGATAAATAAAGGGAAAAAGAAAGAAGAACTGAAGATTGCAGAACAGAAGAAGCAGGAAGAGTTAGCCGAACGAAGAAAAAATCAAGGGAAAGAGGTAAAAGAAGGGCCTCAAATAGAATATCTGTTATTTAAAGAGAATATCGCTTCTTCAATGGATGTTTTCTCACCCTTCTATATAGAGTTTCAGGAGCCCCTGCTTGCCTTTGACAAAAGCGGGATTCATTTAAAAATCAAACAGGATACACTATGGAAAGAGATTCCGTTTGAGATTCGCCCTGATTCACTGAGCCGTCGAAAGTATAATATATCAGTGGTTTGGAAGCCGGGAGCAGAATACACATTTATCACTGATTCAGCCATATTTAAAGGATTGTATGGATTGACCAGTGATTATTATGAGCGTGCCTTTAGAGTAAAGGGACTGGACTCTTATTCAAGTATTTCCTTCTTTGTGAAAGGATTGAAGGAACCAGCTTTTGTACAGATTCTTTCTAATCAGGATAATCCCTTGAAGAATGTTCCGGTAGTTGATGGACTTGCCAAATATCCTTATTTAAGTCCGGGAGAATATTATGCACGGTTGGTTGTTGATCGTAACAATAACGGGAGATGGGATGTCGGTTCCTATGAAGATAAGATTCAGCCGGAGGAAGTCTATTATTACCCTAAGAAGTTTAATGTAAAAGTAAACTGGAATATTGAAGAGGATTGGGATCCACATTCAGTACCTTTGCTTCTGCAGAAGCCGGACAAATTACGCAAGGTGAGCCGATTTGATATTGACAAAACAAAGAAAGGAAAAGAAAATGAAGAATCTGACATGTTTGAATTTGAATCGATGGGCGAAGGCGATTATTAAGCCTTTGTTTTTCAGTATTCTGTTTGTAACTTTGGGAGAGTCTCTTTTTGCTCAGACAGCTTTAAAAGCGAATCTTCTAAAGGGCGAGAATCTTCAATACGATCTCTATTATAAAAATGGGATCATGATCAGAGGAGGGAAAATTACCTTAAACTCACATCTCACAAATTTTGAAGGCAAGCAAGCTTTTGAGTGCAAGATGATTGCCGCAACGAATAATTTTGTAGATAATTTCTATAAAGTAAGGGACACGCTGATTTCATATCTGGATACAGATAATTTACAGACTCTCCGTTTCTGGAAGTCTGCCAATGAAGGAAAGAAATACTCGTCCATAGAAGGAGGGACATTTACGTACCGTAATGGAGAAATAGATGTTTATGCCTACAAGAAAAGACCTGATAAAGAGCTTGAAGAAGTGACTCTTACAGTCAAAGGAGAATGCACTGATATGGTTAGTGTGGCTTACCTGATCCGTGGTCTGGATATGCGTACTGTTTCAAAGAATAAAGACATACCTCTAATGCTTTTTTCCGGGAAGAAGAAATATGATATGAAACTGCGTTACAAAGGAAACGAGCGCATTAAGGCCAATAATGACAAGAAATACAACTGTTTAAAGTTTGTGCTATACGTCTATGATAAAGAAGCCTTTAAGGATCAAGAATCCATGGTCTTCTGGATGACAGATGACGCCAACCGTATTCCTATCCAGCTTGATACCAAAGTCAAAGTTGGTACTTTGCGCGGTATCTATAATGGAAGCCGTTAAATAGAGAGGCTCTGTTTATGCTGAAGGCTGAGGAAGCTTAGCCGTTGCCGCTTTGAAAAGCCGATATCCACCGGAAAGGTTTCGGGTCTGATACCCTCTTGGCTGTAATATTTTAAGAGCCAGATAGCCTCTCAGTCCAACAGCACAGAAGATAATTACAGGTTTTTCTTTAGGTAACTCGTTCAATCGGGAGCGCAGTTCATCCACAGGAATGTTGATAGCTCCTCGAATTGTGCCGAATGCAAATTCGCCCGGAGTGCGGACATCCAATAAGGTAACTTCATGTAGATCCATCTCTGTCAATTCCCTCCAATAAATTACCGGCATAGCTCCACTAATGATGTTTCCGGCCACATATCCAGCTATCGCAATAGGATCTTTTGCGGAAGAATAGGGGGGAGCATATGCATGTTCCAGTTCGATGAGATCATAGATTGTACCTCCTTTTTTAATTAAAAGAGCAATTTGGTCTATTCGTTTGTCCACACCTGAGTTGCCCACTATTTGTGCACCAAATAGTTTCCCGTTCTCCGGATCAAAGGTAAGTTTGATGGTCATTAGAGTGGCGCCCGGATAATAACCGGCATTGGAGTTGGAATGTGTTGTCGAACTCATATATTTCATGCCCATTGCTTTCAGACGTTTTGCCGGCAGTCCGGTCGATGCAACCGTCTGATCAAAGACTTTTGCAATAGAGGTTCCAATAGCACCTTCATATTTTGTGTGATTTCCAAAGACCATATTGTCTGCGACAATACGTCCTTGACGGTTCGCCGGATTTGCCAGATAGTTTAGCCAGGGCTTCCCGGTGATTGGATGAGGAAACTCAATGGCATCTCCTACCGCATAAATATCTTTTGCAGAAGTTTCCAGATAGCTGTTGACTTTGATCCCTTTTGCTTCGCCCAGTTCAATTCCGTTCTCACTGGCAAGTTGCGTTTCAGGGCGCACACCAATGGAAAGAATCACGAGGTCTGTGCGGAGGACTTCCCCGCTTTTAAGTTTTACTACCAGTTGATCACCGTTTCTTTCAAACGCTTCAACCGATTTCCCTAACCAGAGAATAACCCCTTTTTGAAGTAAGTGATCATGAACCAAAGTAGCCATTGAGAAGTCAATAGGAGCCATGACCTGATCCATCATCTCTACAATCGAGACTTTTGCTCCCGTCTGATGCAAGTTCTCGGCCATTTCTAAGCCAATGAATCCCGCACCTACAATCAATGCATTTTTGATCGTATGAGAGGATATATATTCTTTGATCGCATCTGTGTCTTCCACATTACGGAGCGTGAAGATCCCTTCCGAATCGATCCCTTTCAAGGGAGGTCGTACAGGGGTTGCTCCCGGAGAGAGTAATAACCGGTCGTAAGACTCCACATATTCCTTTCCTTCAGCATTTCGGATTATTACTGTTTTTTTTGCAGGATCGATGGACAATGCTTCATTTTCTATGCGAACATCTACATTGAAGCGTAATCCAAAACTCAGAGGTGTTTGTACAAAAAGGTTTTCACGCTCTTTTATAGTTCCTCCGATGTAATAGGGTAATCCGCAATTAGCATACGAAATATACTTTCCCTTTTCCAGAAGAATAATTTCTGCAAATTCATCTGCACGTCTAATTCTTGCTGCTGCGGTAGCTCCGCCGGCTACTCCGCCGATAATCAGATGCTTCATAGTGATCTCTTTTAATTTTAATAAATTTTCCAAAGGAAAACAACGGCAAAGCTACAAATAATGTCAGAACGGACAAGAAAGAACGACACAAATTAAAATCTTTCTTTAATAGTTGCTTCATGAGAAGAGACAGCTCTTCTTACTATTTTGATAGAGAATATAGAAGCCAAGGTCAGAAATGTTCTGCTGAACCTCATGCATGTGGCCTGCATTAATTTATGGATAGCTTTTTTCGAGATAAATCAGAAGATCCAGTTGTTGAGCCTGACTTTGCTTTCAAGTGCTTCTTCCTGCTTATCCGGAAGAATTGGGAAGAAATCAATTCCTGTTATCTTTTCGATACTGTCTACCGGAACAGCGTATGAAGAAAGCTCTTCCCTTTCGTTTCCATTGTTCATCAGAAAAGCAATGCACTTTGGTCTTTCAGCATAAAGCGCAAGAACAATCTTGAAAAATTGAGCCGGAACTGCAAGATGGTTTGTTCCGATTGTTTGGTAGCCGGCTTTGACCACTGGTCCGGTGATGATAATCAATGCGCTATCTCTGGCTGCCCATTCCCGGACTTTCATTTCAAGTTGGTTCCATCGTACGGAGTTTAGTTTGGAACTTTGTGGACAGATATTTGAGAAGTAAAAGCATTCCATTTGTGCTTCCATATCATAACGCATATCAGCGCTGGGAGCAAGATGCCCTCTATCATAGCCGGAACGTCTGTAATCAGAATCAAGAGCGCTGTTTCTCCCAAGAACAGGGTCTGGGCGAAAGTTGTTCTTCCGCTTCACCTTATTGATAAGTTCCTCTCGCGTGAGTTCGTATGCCACCCAGTTGGCGATGTGCCATTTTGGATTAAAAGAGACCCTGTAGGCCTTATGTTCGAGTATAATTTCATGTTGTCCTGCCAGCGAAGCAGGAGCGTACATCACATCTGCACGAACTGCTTGTCGTAGCGGTGGTATAGAAAAGCAAAAAGAGGAAGGGAAGCACAGGAGGAGCAGCAACAAGGCTTTAACAGAAAATAGATTGAGTTTCTGAAAAACGTTTTTTGGGTAAGCGGAGTGAGACAGCTTGCAAAAAGCGCCCATGAAATAAAGAATCATTCTTTTCATAAGACATCATTCATGTCAGAGCGAGTAACAAACAGATCCTTTTATAATCTCTTTCGGTTCACGGACAGCCTCTCTTATCACGAGAGCCAAACGACATCAAGTAAGCGCAAAAGAGAAGTTCAGGATCTGATCAGAGTTTGATTTTGATCAGAACGCCTTTGCTTTCATTATGCAGACGATCAAAAGCTGTCACAACATATTTATACATCTTCTTTCCATCTTTGAAAGGAAGAGCATATTTGCTCTCAGTAGTCACAGAGACTATTTTGCTCGGATTATCCAGATCTATGTCCTCCTCCTCTTTGAAACGATAGATGCAGTAGTTTGACTGCCGGTTCATCTCATTCTTTTGATTATCTGCCTTCCATTGAAGTATGTACCCTTCTTTTGCCCAAATAGCCTTTAGTTTCTTCACAGTAGACGGAGCTTTGTTGTCCAGTTCTTTGATAACCGGAACAAATGCCGGAAAGCGATGGTAATGGTTGGAAAGACTATCCAATATGCCTCCCATATTATTTTGCATCATCTCTCCCGACCAGAAGCAGTTTCCTGAA
>DATCIB010000264.1:0-10067 GCA_036508045.1 Bacteroidales bacterium | reverse complement strand
CACCGGGGCCCCACCTCTTCCCATTCCGAACAGAGAAGTTAAGCCCGGTCACGCCGATGGTAGTGCATTTATTGTGTGAGAGTAGGTAGCCGCCCATTTTGTAAGAGTCCCTTATGTAGAAATACGTAAGGGACTCTTTTTGTTTTGACGATAGCAGGATAATAGGGTATCACAAGCGCACTCAACGCTTATTTACCATTGATTCTGTGTGTCAGTAATAAAAAATAGAAAGAAAATTTGTAACTTGCGCCATATTTTCATTTGTCATATAAAAACTATCTTATGAAAGAATTACTATCCATTCTGAGACGCTTTGTACCCCCCTATAAGAAATATTTGTATTTGACATTTTTCTTCAATATCGTATCCGCTATATTGAACTTATTTGCTTTTGCTTTCATTATACCGATCTTAGAGATACTCTTTAAGATGAAGCAAAAAGTGTATGTCTATATGCCGTTGGATGACATTCAGTTTAGCTTTTCCAGTCTGAAAGAGAGTATAGATGGTTATGCTAATGCGGTGATCAATAACTTCTATTTTTATATCATTGAATTTACTACTCGCTATGGAGGCGGTACCACCTTACTGATCTTGGGACTCATTCTGATATTTATGACTTTATTGAAGACGGGTACGTATTATTTTTCAACCTACTTTTTGGTTCCAATTCGAACAGGAGTTGTGTGTGACATCCGGAATCAAATATATAATAAGATCATCAAACTTCCCATCGGCTTCTTCACCGAAGAGAAGAAAGGAGATATTATGGCTCGTATGAGTGGCGATGTTCAGGAAATTGAGAACTCAATAATGAGTTCTTTGGATATGCTTTTCAAGAATCCTATTTTGATACTGATCTATTTGATAGCGATGATTGCAATTAGCTGGCAACTAACTTTCTTTGTTGCTATTTTATTGCCCATTGCTGGATATCTGATGGGCATTATCGGTAAAAAACTTAAGGCTCATTCCTTGCTGGGACAGGCTCAGTGGTCTGAACTGCTCTCTCAGGTGGAAGAAACGCTTGGTGGATTGAGAGTCGTTAAAGCTTTCAACGCAGAGAAAAAGATGTCCAACCGTTATTTGAAAAAAAATGAGACCTTTCGGAGAACTGTCAACCGTATAAATCGTCGTCAGTTATTGGCTCATCCTCTTACTGAATTTTTAGCAACAGTGATAGTTGTGGTGGTACTTTGGTATGGTGGTTCTTTGATAATGAGTAATCAAAGTTCAATAACAGCCTCTCTTTTTATTTATTATCTGCTGCTGTTTTATAGTATCATCAACCCGGCAAAGGATCTTTCCAGGGCCTCTTATGCCATTCAAAAAGGTTTCGCCTCCATGGATCGCGTAGATAAGATACTCTTAGCGGAAGATAAGATTACCGAATCCGAGAATCCGGTTCCCTTGACTTCCTTTCAGAAAGAAATAGAGTTTCGCAATGTGTGGTTCAGGTACCAGAATGAGTGGGTGCTGAAAAATATAAATTTGATTATCCCCAAAGGCAAGACAATAGCACTTGTAGGACAATCCGGTTCGGGCAAATCGACTTTGGTTGATCTGATTCCCCGTTTTTATGATGTCTTTGAAGGAGAGATCTTAATAGACGGGATAAATATCAAAGACGTTCGTTTGAAGGATTTACGAGCATTGATGGGAAATGTGAATCAGGATGCTATCCTTTTCAACGACACCTTCTATAACAATATTTCTTTTGGAGTGGATCAAACATCTCAAGAGAAGGTGGAAGAAGCGGCACGGATTGCCAACGCCCAGGAATTTATCGAAACAACGGAGGAGAAATATGAAAGTACTGTTGGAGACCGTGGTTGCAAACTCTCCGGAGGACAGCGTCAACGAGTGAGTATTGCCCGCGCCATCCTTAAGAATCCTCCGATATTGATTCTTGATGAAGCGACCTCGGCTTTGGATACGGAATCTGAACGTATGGTTCAGGAAGCACTGGAGAATCTGATGAAGAGCCGTACGACAATTGCGATTGCTCACCGTCTTTCTACTATCCGCAATGCTGATGAGATTTGCGTGTTACATGATGGAGAGATAGTAGAACGAGGCAAGCACGAAGAACTGATAGAGTTGAATGGTTACTACAAGCATTTGAGCGATATGCAAACATTTTAAAAGAGAAATGATATGTTACAGTTCCTGAAATACGTATTTGCCTCTTTCATAGGGGTAATGCTGGCCGCCTTCTTCTGTGTCATCCTGTTGGTTGCCGCGATGGTTGGTCTGCTCTCTGCACTTTCAAGTGATATACCCACTGTGACATCCGTCAAACCAAATTCCGTACTTCACATTACTCTGGAAGGAGTCGTTTCTGAGCGGGTACAGGAAGATCCTTGGTCTGCTCTTTTTGATGAGATTAAGAAAATAAGCATTGAGGATATCCGAACAGCAATAAGTACTGCAAAGTCAGATCCAAACATCAAGTCCATCTTTATCGAAGCAAAAGAAGTGGAGATGGCACCTGCCAGTGCTGAAGAAATTCGTCAGGCGCTGTCCGACTTTAAAGAGAGTGGCAAGCCGGTCATTGCTTACGCAGGATCTTATACACAAAATGCTTATTATATAGCTTCTGTAGCAGATAAAGTGATCATTAATCCGCAAGGAATGCTCAATCTGAAGGGACTGGCCGCCGAACGTACTTTTTACAAAAACACCCTCGACAAGGTAGGTGTGGAAATGCAGATATTCAAGGTAGGAAGCTACAAATCGGCAGTAGAACCGTTTATGCAAACAAGCATGAGTGATGCCAGCAGAGAGCAAACGACTGAATACTTACAGGAGATATGGAACTTTCAGCTCTCTAATATCTCAAAATCCCGCTCTATTCCGGTTGATACACTCAATGCGTTGACGGATAAGATGCTGCTATTCCAGTCACCGGAAAGTTATGTGACTTCTCATCTGGTCGATACACTCGCTTACGAATCCGATGTGTTTGACTTACTGAAAGCGCAGAATGGGCTGGAGAAGAATGAAAAACTTCCCATGATTAATGTGACTGATCTGGTCGCTTTATCTACAGATCTAATGTCCTCTTCCTCCAACGAGATTGCGATATTGTATGCCGCAGGAGATATTGTGAGTGATGCATATTCCGTAGGATCCGATGCAATCGTGGAATCCGAACTGATCAGAGAGATACGGAAGCTGAAGAAAAACAAGAATGTAAAAGCTGTCGTGTTACGGGTAAACTCACCTGGTGGCAGTGCTTATTCATCCGATCAGATATGGAAAGAGATGCGCGACTTAACTGCTGTCAAACCAGTTGTCGTATCCATGGGTGACTATGCAGCATCCGGAGGATATTATATATCTGTACCTACCTCTTATATTGTTGCTCAGCCGACTACCATCACCGGTTCGATAGGTATCTTTGGCATGATACCCAATGTATCCGGTCTGACAGACAAACTGGGTGTCACTTTTGACGTTGTCAAGACAAACCGGTTTGCCGATATGCCAACGATTACCCGTCCGATGAGTACAGAGGAGAAAAATATCATGCAAGTCTATGTGGAAAGAGGTTATAAGACTTTCCTGAGTCGCTGTGCATATGGACGTCACAAACTGGAGCCGGAGCAAATAGAACGTATTGCCCAGGGTCGTGTGTGGAGTGGAGTCAAAGCGTTGGAACTTGGGCTTGTGGACGAGCTCGGAGGATTGCAGACAGCAATCAACAAAGCGTCCGAACTGGCAGCTATAACTGATTTTAAGACAGTTGGTTATCCACGGAAGAAAGACTTTCTCTCTCGTTTGATGGAGTCTGCCCAAACAAACCCCGAACTTGAACAGCTGAGAGAAAATGAGATAGTCAAACTTTTCCTCTCCTCAAAAAAGAATCGTTTTGCTATCACCGAATATCTGCAAGCACGACTACCGGAGCAGATTGTAATTCGTTAAGTTCTCAAACAATGAAAGTGATACATATTATCCGATGTATTCTTCTACCCTTCTCCATTCTTTATGGATGGGTCATGCGAATCAGGAACTTCTTGTTTGACAAGCACCTGCTTCGCAGCCAATCCTTTCCTCTCCCGGTGATTAGTATCGGAAATCTCTCCGTGGGGGGAACCGGTAAAACTCCACATACAGAATATCTCATCCGCCTGTTGAATGCTCGCTATTCCGTTGCTGTGCTAAGCAGAGGCTATCGCCGCAAAAGCAAAGGTTATATCCTTGCCGGATCAGATGTAACAGCCTCGATGATTGGAGATGAACCTTTTCAGATGAAAAGAAAGTATCCCTCTGTGACCTTGGCGGTGGACGAAAGTCGAACACATGGCATTAACCAGTTACTTTCAGACCGGACTCAGAGCGCTCCTGAAGTGCTATTATTAGATGATGCTTATCAGCATCGCCAAGTCACTCCGTCATTAAATATATTACTCACGGACGTTCATTACCCTTTATATGACGATCAGATGCTTCCGACCGGCAATCTTCGCGAACCAATATGCGGAAGGAAACGTGCTGATATCGTGATTGTGACAAAGTGCGATTCAGAGATGAGTGAAAGCGAACAAGAGGTAATTCGTAAAAAACTCTCTCTTTTGCCGGGTCAGTCTCTTTTCTTTACCACGATCTGTTACAGACATCTATGTGCTGTATTTGAGTCTGAGGCACACCACAAAGTAATGGCATTGAGTGATCTTCGTTACGACACGCGGGTTCTGATGGTTACTGGTATTGCCTCGCCAAAGCCAATGCTTCAGGAGATTAAGAAATACTCTCTGCATACGAGATCACTGGTTTTCCCGGATCATCACTTCTTTAGTGAAAAGGAAGTCCATCAGATTGCTCAACTGTTTGATCAGATCGAAACGGAAAATAAACTCATTATCATGACGGAGAAAGATGCGATGCGCTTTCGTGAAAGTCCTTTTGTCAGTGTCAAGATGCAATCCTATATTTATTACCTGCCTATTGAGGTAGGTTTCCTTGCCAACGGAGAATCGAAGTTTAACCAAATAATTTTGAATCATGTTGAATCTTATTCAGGAAGCCGCTGACTTCATTCGCGCCGCCATCTCCCTACAGCCTGAGATTGCGATTGTACTCGGTTCAGGATTAGGCAACCTTGCCGCAGATGTGGATATCAAAGAGACGATACCCTATCAGGACATCCCTCATTTCCCTGTTTCGACAGTGGAAGGTCACGAAGGCAAACTCCTTTGCGGTACTCTGGCTGGAAAACCTATCTTGGTTATGTCCGGACGTTTTCATTACTACGAAGGATACTCGATGAAAGAGGTGACATTTCCCATCCGGGTGATGCAACAACTGGGCATCCGCTTCCTCTTTCTTTCCAATGCGGCAGGCGGACTCAATCCCACTTTCAAGATGGGAGATGTGATGCTCATTACAGGCCATATCAATTATTTTCCCGAGAATCCATTAAGAGGAAAGAATGACCCTGAGTCAGGAGAACGCTTTCCGGATATGAGTGAAGCGTATGACAAGCAACTTCGCACACTGGTGCTGCAGATCTCTGCCGAAAAAGGAGTACCTTTGTGTCAGGGAGTATATCTGGGCACTTCCGGACCTTCTTATGAAACTCCTGTCGAGACACGTTTCTTTCGTACGATCGGAGCAGATGCAGTGGGAATGTCCACCGTACCGGAAGTGATTGTAGCTCGGCATACCGGATTGAGAGTTGTTGCATTCTCTGTCATTACGAACTGCAATAATCCTGACAATATGGTTCAGACTTCTCATTCAGAAGTGCAACGAGTAGCCCGTCAAGCCGAAACCGGATTGAAATCCATTATTTACGAATTAATTAATAGACTCTGAATATGTCCGAAACAAAACGAACTGAAATAGCGACCTTAGGAGAATTTGGTCTTATCGATCATCTGACAAAGACAATAGAATTAAGAAATAAAAGTTCGCTCAAGGGAGTAGGTGATGATGCCGCGGTACTCGATTACTCCGAAAAGAGAGTGCTTGTCACTACGGATTTGCTATTGGAAGGCATTCACTTCGATCTGACATACGTTCCATTGAGGCACTTGGGATACAAGTCTGCAGTAGTAAATTTCTCAGATATATATGCCATGAATGGTCAGCCGAAACAGATTACCATATCTATTGGTATCTCCAAACGATTCTCCATAGAAGACCTGGAATCCTTTTATGAAGGACTTCACGCGGCTTGCGATAAGTACGGAGTAGATATTGTGGGAGGCGACACCTCTTCTTCACTTACCGGTATGACGATAAGTATTACCTGTATCGGAGAAGGAGAAGAAGGAAAGATTGTCTATCGCAACGGCGCCAAAGAAACCGATCTGATTTGCGTCACAGGCGATCTGGGTGCGGCATACATGGGATTACAGTTGCTGGAACGAGAGAAACGCGTACTGGAAAACAACAAAGAGACACAGCCGGACTTTGCCGGAAAAGAATACATCCTTGAACGTCAGCTGAAGCCTGAAGCTCAAAAGGCGATCATAGAGATGTTGGCAGAAAAAGGAATCGTTCCGACTTCCATGATGGATATTTCAGATGGACTTTCATCCGAGCTCCTTCATATCTGCGGTCAGAGTAAAGTAGGCTGTCGCATCTTCGAAGAGAAAATACCTATTGACTTTCAGACATCAGTCATGGCGGAAGAGTTTAATTTCAGCCCGCTTACCGCCGCATTAAATGGAGGAGAAGACTACGAATTATTGTTCACGGTCCCCTTGGCAAAGCATCAGGATATAGTCACTATCCCCGGTATTCGTGAAATTGGCTACATCACCAAAGACACTCTAGGGAGTTACATAGTCACTCCGAGTGGTCAGGAGGTCGCATTATCAGCCCAAGGATGGAATTCTTTATCTGAATAGAGAAAATTTAATAGAAGTGTTTGGCAGTTTTAAAAAACTATATTACCTTTGCAGCACCAAAAACGGAAGGTGCCATAGCTCAGTTGGTAGAGCAAAGGACTGAAAATCCTTGTGTCCCCGGTTCGATTCCTGGTGGCACCACTTCCAAAAGAAAGCAGTTATAGAAATATAGCTGCTTTCTTTGCTTTATAAGCGCAAAGTCAATCCCATTTCCGGAGCTTATTGACGGAAAGACACCAGTCGACGAACAAGAGGACACCAACAGTCAAACGCAATGAACAACTCCGCATTCATTAGCTCCTGTCTGTTCAGAAATCGGGGTGGTTATAAGCACCACTTCTCTTCCCTTTTGTTTTTTTCTCCCTCTGTTATACACAATAATGACTAATAATGACCTTTTTAGCCGTACAAATACTACTTGTTCAACTTAAATAACTATTTTTGCGCCCAAATCAAAAGGATACAACAATGAATGCGATTTTACTGATGCACTGCCCTGATCAACCGGGCATACTTGCTGCTGTTACCAACTTTATCAATGTTAATGGAGGTAATATACTTTATCTAAATCAACATGTTGACAATGAAGAACATGTTTTCTTTATGCGTATTGAGTGGAATCTTGATAACTTCTCAATACCCAAAGATCGTATCTCTGAATACTTTGAGACCTTATATGCTGCCCGATTCTGTATGGTATACAGTTTGCATTTCAGCGATCAGATACCACGCATGGCCATCTTCATTTCTAAGATGTCGCATTGTATCTATGATATGCTGGCTCGTTACGCCTCCAATGAATGGATGGTTGAAGTACCCTTGATTATTAGTAATCATCCCGACCTGAAAATTATTGCAGATCGCTTTGGAATTGATTTCGAACTGGTGCCTATCACCAAAGAGAATAAAGTAGAACAAGAGCAATATGAGCTAGACCTTTTGAAGAAATACAAGATTGACTTTATTGTACTCGCTCGCTATATGCAGGTGATATCGGACCAGTTTATCGACCATTATCCCAATAGGATTATTAATATCCATCATTCTTTTCTCCCTGCTTTTGTTGGTGCCAAGCCTTATCATGCCGCTTTCGAAAGAGGGGTTAAACTGATCGGGGCAACCAGTCATTATGTGACGAAAGACTTGGATGCTGGTCCGATTATTGAGCAGGATGTAGTTCGTATTTCTCATAAGGACAATGTGGGAACGTTGGTCCACAAAGGACAAGACCTCGAGAAAATTGTTTTATCACGTGCTGTGGAAAAACATCTGCAGTGGAAAGTGCTTGCCTATAAAAACAAAACAGTCGTGTTTAACTGATAGATGAAACAAGTATTCCCGTTCTTCTAATGAGTGGGAATACTTGTTTCAAACAGTTCTTGTGCCCCACACAAGGTGGTTCTGACATCTTTTGCCTTCTGACAGGACTAAATATCTTCTTTATCAGGTTGCAAAGTTTATCATTCCCCGACACATTCTTCGTTCTGAACACAGAATGATCGTTCTGAAGCACGGAACGATCATTCTGTGCTTCAGAACGATCATTCCGTGGCACAATATAACTATTGCATCCTTACTGCTGACTTTTATCTTCCGGTTCGGGCTATTTATCTTCCCTTATCAGAAAGACTTTCTTCATAGGTTGCTTCACAGATTGCAATAGATTGTTACTCAAGGTTATGTTGCAGTGCGGGGTTTAGTCAACGAGTATGCTACTTCGTCTATTTAGTTGAAAGCAATATCTATGTATAGGGGTGCTCTATTTGAAGGATGCAAGGACGCTCAGGCCATCAACTACAAATAGCTCCATTCACAAAGAATAGTTTGCAAGCAATAAATGCTTTTTCCCGCAGGATTATGTATATTTGCAGAAAGAATATTCACAATTTGCAGTAAGATTACGTGTCTAAATATAATCCCAACGAAATAGCGGAGACTCCAATGATGCGGCAGTTTCTGGATATTAAACAGAAATATCCGGATGCACTGCTGTTGTTCAGATGTGGAGACTTTTATGAGACCTATTCACAAGATGCAGTCGTTGCAGCGGATCTTTTAGGAATCACACTCACAAAACGTGCCAACGGACAAGGTAAATATGTGGAGATGGCCGGATTTCCGCATCATGCATTGGACACTTATTTACCAAAGATCGTGCGAGCCGGACGGAGAGTCGCTATCTGCGATCAGTTGGAAGATCCCAAACTTACTAAAAAACTTGTCAGAAGAGGGGTCACCGAACTTGTAACACCTGGTGTCTCAACAAATGATGCAATACTCGAACGACGCGAGAATAATTTTTTGGGAAGTGTACACATTGGAAAGAATGGGGTAGGTATTGCATTACTGGACATCTCAACCGGAGAATTTCTCACGGCTGAGGGCACTCCCGACTATATTGATAAGCTGATCAATAACTTTGCTCCGAAAGAAATTCTCTATGAGCGCACCAAGAAAGAACTGTTTGAAAGCTATTTCGGCAACAAGCAGGTCACTTTTGCCTTGGAAGACTGGATTTATACCAGTGAGTCGGCTAATGACCGTCTCCTCAAACAGTTTGAAACAAAAAATCTGAAAGGATTTGGTATCCAGCATCTATCTTTGGGGATCATAGCTTCCGGTGCAATCTTGTTTTATATGGATATGACTCAGCATAGCCATTTGAGCCATATCACTCATCTGTCGCGTATTGAAGAAGATCGCTTCGTGCGATTAGACAAGTACACAGTGAGGAGTTTGGAATTGTTGGGGACCATGCAAGAAGGAGGTACAAGTCTGCTGAATATTATCGATCGTACAGTTAGTCCGATGGGTGCGCGGCTTTTAAGACGATGGCTGGTTTTCCCCTTGAAAGAGGTCAAGCCTATTCGCGAACGACAAGCAGTGGTCGAGGAGTTCTTTCGCAGCCCTCTGATGAAAGAAGAGATAGATCAACATCTGAGCATGATCGGCGACTTGGAACGCATCATCTCAAGAATCTCAGTCGGACGAGTTTCACCCCGCGAAATAGTACAGTTGAAGCACTCCTTGCTGGCTATTGGGGCCATCAAGAGTTTATGTGCCGAGTCGGAATCCCTTTCTTTGCAGCGCATCGCCGAGCAGCTTAATCCGTTGCTTTTAGTAAGCGAACGTATTGAAAAGGAGATCAAAGAGGATGCTCCCGTATTACTGAACAAAGGAAATGTAATAAAAGAGCGCGTGAAC
>DATCIB010000263.1:0-3097 GCA_036508045.1 Bacteroidales bacterium | reverse complement strand
AAACCCGAAGTCTATTGCCGACTATTCTGATGCATGCATCTACCAACCTGGTTGCATTCATAGGAATGAAAGTGACGGATGCTTCTGACTTTGATAAAACATTATTTGACTACTGGGGAGGTTGGACTAATTTTACGTTAGCAACAGTAGGAGCTATCCTCATTTTGTTACTTTGCATCTTCTTTCTGAAGAAGATCTTTGCAAAAGAGGAGATAAAGAAGATGACTGCTCAATACAAGGAGAGAGAAGAATAATTCTATGTAAATAATCTTTATCAATAGGAGAGCTGGATATTTCGGTTCTCTTTTTTTATGTTAAACATTCAGGCTAAGCGAACATATGTTTGATATTAGTCCTATATTTGTATCTTGTATTACGACTATTAATTGATACTATTAAGATGCCAAGAACCAAACAAGACCGAAAGATAGAATCACCGCCGATTATGGAAGGCTTTAAGCCTTTTGGTATTCCGCGTCGAGCCTTAGATTCTGTTGTTTTAAATCTGGATGAATACGAGTCTATACGGCTGCTGGATTACGAAGGATTGATGCAGGAGCAGGCAGCTGAACGGATGAACGTGTCGCGCCCGACGCTGACGCGTATCTATGAAAATGCACGAAAAGTGATAGCTCAGGCTTTTGTAGAGGGTAAGATGATCTTGATTGGTGGAGGAAATGTTGAGTTTGACAGACAATGGTTCAGGTGTAAGCGATGCCATAAGCTGATCGGAGGAATAGAAAACCATGTAAGATGTATGAATTGCCCCACTTTCAATAACGAAGAACTGACTCCCATAAATAAACCCGAACATACAAAATGAAAATAGAAACCGAGATAAAGGATGCATTTATATCCAAAGCTGCCGACTGGGACACTCCCGATAAAGTAGCCATGACGAATAAGTTCGTGAACGAAATGTTGTCACATTTCCATCCTCTTCCTACATGGAAAGCATTGGAAATAGGTGCGGGAACTGGTTTGGTTGGGTTACAAATAGAACCATTGGTTCGTACACTGGTAATGGAAGATACTTCAGAATACATGTTGGGTATGTTAAGACCGAAACTGAATAAGGATAGTAAAGTGGAAATATTGCATGGTGAAGTGTTTGAATACAAGCAGCAAGATATCGACTTTATCTTCTCCGCCATGGCTTTTCATCATCTCCCGGACGTTGAAATAACGCTTCAACATTTGGCAACGATTACTAAAACAGGTGCGTTTATCGCTGTCGGTGATCTTGTTACTGAGGATGGCTCTTTTCATCGCTTTGATCCAATCCCTTACTGCGGATTCGACACCGTGCTCTTGTCACAACAATTTGAACAGGCAGGTTTTGAGGTGAAGCTCGTGAAAGTATATAATACCATCTCCCGATTACTGGAAGGGGAACAAAGAAATTATGATCAGTTCCTCCTGATTGCTCAACGAAAAGAGAATGAATAGTATCTACAAATACAAAATACAATGAAGATTGCAGTTCCAACAAAAGAAAATAGCCAAATTGATAATCATTTTGGACATTGTGAGTTTTATACCCTTTTTACCATATCTGATAATAAGGAAGTAGTGGATGTGACTACACTTGAGTCACCTCAGGGTTGTGGTTGTAAGTCAAATATAGCTTCCACATTGGCGGCGATGGATGTGAAAGTGATGCTTGCCGGTGGAATTGGCGATGGAGCGATCAGCAAACTGGCTTCAAGTAATATTCAGGTGATACGCAACTGTCAGGGCGATGTACGCGAACTTGTAATTAATTATCTGGCAGGATCTCTGACAGATGGAGGAGCAAGTTGTGCAGCTCATAGTCACGAAGAGGGTCACGAATGTAACCATTGAGAAAAATGGATCAAACTGAAATAGAACTGCGGATACAAAAAGCTATAAGCTACTTCGAAAGCGGCTATAACTGTTCGCAATCCGTCTTTATGGCTTACTCCGAACTCTATGGTATTGATGTGGAAACTGCTGCGCGTCTTGCTACCTCTTTTGGCGGTGGCATGGGACGATTGCGTGAAGTATGTGGTGCGGTGAGTGGCATGTTTATGATTCTGGGTTTGCATTATCCCTTTACAGTTACCACAGATATGGAGGCTAAGAAGACCAATTACAAGGCGGTGCAGCGCACTGCCAATTTGTTTAAAGCGGAGATGGGGTCGTATATCTGTGCCGATCTGCTCAAGATCAAGCGTGAACCGCAAGCTCCTGAGTCGTCGGATCGGACGGAGGAGTATTACAAGTTGCGCCCTTGTATCCGATGTGTGGCTCTGGCAGCGGAAATTGTCGGCAAGGAGATTGCAGGCATCGGCGCTGAGCCGGCGACGGCGTCACTCTGAGCGAAGGTGATCACGCGCTAAACCGGTGTTTTAGAACAATTCTCTCAGAAGTAATAATAAGATCAGCCGGGATAACTCCGCAAAGAGTATCCCGGCTGATCTGTCTGTTTTCGGATTAGCAAGCCATTTCCCCGGCGTTCTTTTTTGCGGAGAGCAGGTTATAAGCTCCTTTTGTTACTACTTGTATCTTTTGCGCATCTGTGCCTTCCGGTAGGATGACTTCGGTATATCCGGCATCGGTAAGTCCCACCTGCACCTCTATCATACGATACTCCGTAAACGGTTTTCCGCCTTCTTCTTTGTTCTTTTCAAACGTGAAGATGTAGTTCTTATCGTCAAACTGGACCACGGCTTCGGATGGCAAAGCATTGGATATTGTGCCGGAGGTCTCGATAATCGCATTCACATACATGCCCGGCAATACGTTTTTGCAGGTACCGGTCACGCTGGCATAGACCTTATAGTTCTTGTCTGCATCCACTGATTTAGCTGTCTGATAGACGACCGCTTCGTGTCGCTCCGTCTCATTATTGATGAAAAATTCAATCTTTTGTCCCACCACCACTTTGTCCGCGTCTTTCTCAAACAAGGTCAGTTCGAGGAGCAACTTGTCACTGTTGACGACTTCAAACAGCACATCTGTCGGGGAGACGAACCTACCGATATTCACATTTACCTTGGTGACTGCCCCGGCGATCGGCGACTTCAAATCGAAGGAACTTCTGATCGTATTCTCATTTAACTGAGCCGGGTCA
>DATCIB010000262.1:0-5267 GCA_036508045.1 Bacteroidales bacterium | reverse complement strand
AAGATGTTTGAGAGTCGTCTTTTCTTTGTTGACAAACTGATTGACATGGGTGCGCAGATTATTTTGTGTGATCCTCACCGTGCAACGGTCATTGGACAGGGTAAAAGATTTCCTTTGAAAGCTTCTATAATGACTTCACCCGATATTCGTGCAGGTATAGCACTGCTTATTGCTGCTATGTCAGCGAATGGAACTAGTACAATCCATAATATCGAACAGATAGATCGTGGTTACGAACAGATTGATAGACGACTCAATCAACTTGGAGCAAGCATATCACGTTTATGATAAACATCGATGATTTTGTAAAGATAGGTACATTTGCCAAGCCGCACGGTGTGAAAGGTGAGGTGACCATGCTGTTTATCAATGATATTTTTGACCGGAGTGAATGCGATTGTATCATTTGTCTGATTGACGGAATTCCGGTGCCTTTCTTTATAGAAAGTTACCGTTTTAAGGGAAATACTACGGCTATTATCAAGTTGGAAGGTGTGGATGAAGAGAAAGAAGCTAAGGCTTTTGCCGGACGTGAGGTTTATTTTCCTAAAAAGGAGATGGAGCTGGAAGAAGAGCATTTGTCATGGGATTATTTCATTGGTTTTAAAGTGATAGATGAAGAACATGGTCTGTTGGGCGATGTCACTGATGTGGATGAATCCACAATCAATGTTCTTTTTCAAGTTTCTGGGGAAAAAGGCGAATTACTGATTCCCGCTAATGAACATTTGATATCAAAGATTGATCATGAGGCTCGGATTATACATGTTGTAGTACCTGAAGGCTTGTTACATTTATAAAAAGAATGAAAGAGGAACTGTCCAGCAAATATAAACGTTTTTGGCGTAAGATGCGTACACTATATCGCTTTACGGCATCGAATGAGAGTTCGCTGGAGGAGGAGTTTACCTTCCGGCTTGTTCCTATGCAGATATTCCTTTTTGCAGTGTTTGCTGCTTTCTTTATCATACTTCTTACTTCTTTTGTTTTGTTGTTCACTCCAATGAAGGCATATATGCCCGGATTTGTAGATCGTCATCTACGAAAGGAAATTGTCCAGAATGCTGCTGTTCTTGATTCTCTGGCAGATATTGTAACAATGCAGGAGGAATATATTAATAATATACGCAAGGTAATGAATGGGAGTATTTCGGTTGATTCACTACCTTCTTATGATTCTCTGACAATACAGGTCAATCTGGATTCTCTTCAGGCATCTCAGGCCACCAAGCAATATGCCAAACAATTTGAGGAGGAGGAGAAATACAACCTTGCCAGTAAGACTACTGAGATTCCGGTTGAAGGACTTTTCTTTTACAAACCCGTTCAGCGGGGAATTATTTCGGTAAAGTTTGATCGATACGCAAAACATTTCGGGATAGATCTCTTGACTCACAAACAAGAACCGGTGCAAGCAACACTTGACGGCACAGTTGTACTTTGTTGCCTTGGCATAGACGGGTATATTATACAGGTACAACACAATAATAACTTTATCTCATTATATCGGCATACTTCCGAACTTCTTAAAAAGGAAGGGGACAAGGTCAAAGCCGGCGAAGCGATTGCAATTGCAGGAATGTATGAATCAGAGAAACCGGGTTCTGAAGCCGCTCTCGTACACTTCGAACTTTGGTACAAAGGAACTCCGCTGAATCCGGAAGAGTATATTATCTTTTGAAGTAGAGATTCACATGGAACAAAGGAAAAAACAACTGGCCATACTTGGTTCTACCGGCTCTATTGGCACTCAGGCTTTGGAGGTTGTCTCTGCGCATCCCGATCTCTTTGATGTTTACGTACTTACCGCTAATAATCAGGTAGATTTGTTGATAAAGCAGGCAAGGGCTTTTCTTCCTGATTCCGTCGTGATAGCCAATCCGGATAAATATAAGACACTAAAAGAGGCTCTATCTGACTTGCCTATTAAAGTATATGCCGGAGAAGATGCAATCTCTCAGGTGGTTGAATCGTCTGAGATTGATATGGTTTTGACAGCGATGGTAGGCTATTCTGGTTTAAGACCGACCATACATGCCATCAAAGCAGGCAAGGCGATTGCTCTGGCGAATAAAGAAACACTGGTAGTTGCGGGAGATCTGATCAGTCGTTTGGCTATTAAACATCGTTCACCGATTATACCGGTAGACTCTGAGCATTCAGCTATCTTCCAATGTCTTTCAGGAGAAGGTAGTTGCGCTATAGAAAAGATTCTGCTGACTGCTTCCGGCGGGCCTTTCCGGGGGAAGCACCGCAATGAGCTGAAGAATGTTACCCCTCGTGAGGCGCTGAAGCATCCGAATTGGTCGATGGGGGCAAAGGTGACAATAGACTCGGCTTCATTAATGAATAAAGGCTTGGAATCGATTGAAGCGAAATGGCTTTTTAATGTTTCAATGGATCAGATTGAAGTTATCGTTCATCCTCAGTCGGTAATACATTCAATGGTGCAGTTTGAGGATGGATGTGTAAAGGCGCAACTCGGACAGCCGGATATGCGACTGCCTATTCAGTATGCTTTTTCTTACCCTCAAAGAATAAATTCAACCTTTCCCCGTTTGTCATTCGATAAGCAGATGACATTGACCTTTGAAGAACCAGATAGGGAGACTTTCCGCAATCTGGATCTTGCTTATGCTGCCATACGTACGGGAGGAAATATGCCTTGTGTACTCAATGCTGCGAATGAAATTGCTGTAGAATCATTTCTTAAAGAGAAAATCGGATTTTTGGAAATGTCCGACCTGATTGAGAAAACAATGCAGCGCGTAGGTTACGTCAACCAACCGACTTATGAGGAGTATGTGATGAGTGACCGTGAGGCCCGTCTGATTGCTGTTGATTTGCTGTGAGAGCGAAATAGAATGTATAATTTATCCAAGAATATTCAATGAATGCGATTTTAATTGTTGTGCTGCAGTTTTTTGCGAGTTTGTCACTCCTTGTTGTTGTCCATGAATTTGGGCACTTCATTACGGCACGTTTATTTAAAGTGAGAGTGGAGAAGTTTTATCTCTTTTTCAATCCATGGTTTTCCCTTTTCAAGTACAAACCCAAAAACAGTGAAACGGAATATGGTTTAGGCTGGCTTCCCTTGGGTGGTTATGTAAAGATTGCCGGAATGATCGACGAGTCTATGGATAAGGAGCAAATGGCTCTGCCTCCAAAGCCTGACGAATTCCGTTCAAAACCGGCAGGACAACGGCTTGTCATTATGGTTGCCGGCGTGGTCATGAACTTTGTAATGGCGTTGTTGATTTATTCAATGATACTATTTACCTGGGGTGATACCTATCTCCCGCCCCAAAATGCTAAGATGGGTATGGAATTCAGTCCGGTGGCCGAACAAATCGGATTCCGGTCGGGTGACATTCTGGTTGCGGCCGATGATGTACCATTTGAACGTTACAATGAACATACTTTGCGTCTGATATCTTCAGCGAAGAAGGTTGAGGTTTTGCGTGGAGATTCTACCGTTTTTATGAATATTCCGGAAGACTTTATGGTTCGCCTTATGGCGGGCGAACAAGGATTTGCAAACTATCGGATTCCTGCTGTCATTGATGAGATATCAAAAGGCTCTTCGGCAGAAACAGCCGGACTTATTGCCGGAGACAGTATTTATGCAGTGAATGACACTGTACAGACATCTACCTTGTTGGATTTTAAGAATCAAGCCAAGTCACATAAGTCTCAGCCGATAAAGATTAATTTCTATAGAAATGGGGTTGCCACTTCTTGTATAGCTACTCCTGATACTGCCGGGATTGTCGGATTCTCGACGCTTTATTCTCCATTGGATATCTATCAGACAGTGACGAAAGAATACAGTTTCTTCGAATCTTTTCCGGCAGGAATTAACCTCGCTGTAAATACGTTGAAAGGTTATGTTAGTGATATGCGGTATGTGTTTACCAAAGAGGGTGCACAGAGTGTGGGAAGTTTCTTCACGATTGGGAGTTTGTTCCCTTCTGAATTTAACGGACGCATCTTCTGGCAAGTGACAGCCTTCCTTTCTATTATCCTCGCTTTCATGAATATTCTTCCGATTCCTGCATTGGATGGAGGACATGTGTTCTTCTTGTTGGTGGAAGTTATTACTCGTCGCAAACCAAGTGATAAATTTCTTGAATATGCGCAAATGGCAGGCATGTTTTTGTTGATCGCTCTTATGGCGTTGGCTTTAAGCAATGATATCAGAAGGTTCTTTTTCTAGAATAATGTTCCTGTAATCTATAAAAAGAGAGCGGATGTCCTTTTCGGACACCCGCTCTCTTTTATGCTGTCTTATATGCTTAGCAGTGAATGAAAAACTTTTTGGTTGCTTCTTTTTGCGTGCCTTTTACAGTTACATAATATATACCACTGCTAATTCTGTTCTTCAAAGTCAGAGTTAGTGAGGATGAATAATCCTTCTTTGAGCGATACACTTCTCTGCCATTACTGTCTGTGATTGTTACTAATACTTCTGTTTCTTCATCAAATCCAGATAGTTGAACTTCAAAAGATTCGGAGGTAACCGGGTTTGTAGAAATAGTGATTGAAGGTTTCTCTTTTGAGGATATTTCGTTCACATTGGTGGGATTATGACCAAATAATTGGAACTCATAAATACGAGCAGCATTGTCACTTCCAGAGTTAGTTATATAAAGGCGAACTTTTTGTGCTGTAAATGTAGTTACCGACCTGCTGGTTGTGTTGATTGTATTTCCGGTAATTACATCCACGTCAACCCATTGTGTGCCTTCTAGCCTTTGTATCTTGAAGTCTTTTGTAATATAGTTTACACTTTCAATGCCACCATGTTTTACCTGGTATTCACAGATCTCCATGGGAATGCCAAGGTCAATAGTAAGCCATTTGTCAGAAGTAATATTTTGACACCACTTAGTCGATTCATTTCCATCAATAGCCATTGAAGGACTTTCGGCACTGCCGGTCATTCCTGAAGCTGTTGCCGTTTTTCCATTAGAGAGATTTTCTCCACAATGGACCAGTACAGATAAAGGAGCTTCTGTTTTTTGTACTTCTACAAATTCAGTTGCAGGTTTGGTGTCGTCGTTCTCGTTATTGGCAGCTGTTACTGCGAAGATTGCTATTTTTGCATCATTGGGCAGAATCAATTCTTTTGCTCCATCAGGTAGTTCGATGCAATACTTAAACAGATATGTAAATTGGTAAGGCTGATCGATTTTAGAAATGCCATTATGCATGTGATCTCCTACCCAGGCAACGTTGTCCTTTTTGAAATAGTTATTGGTCATAAT
>DATCIB010000261.1:0-5434 GCA_036508045.1 Bacteroidales bacterium | reverse complement strand
GGAGGTGGAGTATGGATTATGTACCTGAGATCCCCTCCGTGTTTGTCAATCTGTACAATAACATGTGGAATACCAATTTCCCGTTGTGGCAGGAGGGGTCGTGGAGCGAACGGGTACGTATCTGGCCGGTGGCAAAGGATGCCGCGATCGTTGAGAACCTGACTGTCGGTTCGTGGCAAACCCGTTTGCCGTTGCTTGCCCAGATAGCAGAGAATACGAACGGAACGCTTCCTGCGACTCAATCGGGGCTCTCTGTTTCGCATAAAGGTGTATTGGTTACTGCATTCGGTCAGAATCCGGATGGAGCGGGAACGGTACTTCGCTTATGGGATCAGACGGGTATATCGCGAACAATAACAGTTATTTTACCCCGGGGTCATGGCTTCAAAACAGCTGTTCCGGTAAACTTACGGGGCGAAACGGCCGGTTTGCCTGTACCTGTTCAGGGCAACAAACTGAGAGTTGCATTGAAACGATATGCGCCAGCCAGTTTTGTGCTGAAATAAGAGATTACCACCAATCATACACCATTAAATCCACTGATACATTTGAACTTATGTTGAAAAGAACTTTTAAAAACTGCTTGCTCCTTTCTTTATTATTTTGGAGCAGTACCATGTATGGAGATACCCTCTTTGTGAAAGCAACGAGAATGGATGATACCCGGAATATACAGGATGCAATCAACCAGGCTAGAAAACGCAATGGGAAGCCTGTTGTCATCAAACTGGAACAAGATAATTATGCTCTCAAAAGGGAAAGTTCATCGAAAAATATCTATTATGTCTCTAATACAGCTTCCGCAAATGAAAATCCGGATCCAACAAAGCATATTGGCTTGTGGTTAAAAGGATTGAAGAATATCACGATTGATGGCAGTGGTGCGTTATTGGTTACGTATGGTGAAATGACTTCATTTGTCATTGACGGATGTGAAAACGTGCTCTTGAAAAACTTTGCTGTCACCTCCGATGATCCTACAGTTGTGGAGATGAAAGTGGTGGAAGCCGGAACTGATTATCTGGTTGCCAAGCCGCATGCTTCTGCCCGGTATAAGATAGAAAATGGAAAGATCAGTTGGCTGGGACACGGCTGGAACCTGAACGGTGGTATTGCCCAACTCTATGACCCTGAACTAAATGTTTCCACACGTTGTACGTCTCCGATGAGCAACCTGAAAAACGTGCAACAACTGTCCGATGGCCTGATCCGCTTTACTTATGAGAAGGCACCTCATGCCAAGCCGGGACAAACCTATCAAATGCGGGATGGCATCCGGGATGAGGTAGCCGGTTTTATTGTGAAGAGTAAGAATGTGATGCTTGAGAATATCAGGATGCACTTCTTAGGTAACTTCTCCATCGTAGGGCAATATACAGAAAATATTACCTATAACCATTTGTATTGTGAACCGGAGATGGGCTCGGGGCGTAGCTGTGCGGGGTTTGCCGATTTCGTACACTTCTCGGGATGTAAAGGGAAAATTACAATTACCAACAGTCGGTTTGAAGGTGCTCAGGATGATCCGATCAACGTACATGGAACTCATCTTTCTGTACAGGAATATGTGGGTGAGAAGCAGATAAAAGTACGCTTTATGCACCCTCAATCATATGGTTTTGAAGCCTTTTTCAAAGGGGACGAGATTGAATTAGTGAATGCCAATTCGTTGATTTGTGTTCAGAAAGCAAAGGTCACTGCTGTCAATCGGATCAGTGATTTTGAGATACTCCTGACATTAAACAAGAAAGTGGAACCACAGGTTCGGAAAATAAGCAATGTAGTAGTGGAGAATGTGACTTGGACACCGGAGGTTGAGATCTCTAATTGCTATTTTGCCCGTATCCCAACGCGTGGGATTCTGGTGTCAACACGTCGTAAAGTACTGATTGAAAATAACGTCTTCTTCCGAATGCCTATGAGTGGCATTCTGATTGCAAATGATGCAAGGAGCTGGTATGAGTCAGGAAATGTACGTGATGTAACGATCCGGAATAATAATTTTATCGAATGTGGTGCCCCTGTCATCTATATTACTCCTGAGAATGATGAGAACGAGGGCTTTGTTCATAAAAATATACGGATAATTTCGAATCGGTTTTTGCTCAATGACGAAAATGCTATTTATGCCAAATCTGTCTCCGGTCTTCTTGTGCAGGATAATTTATTTATTTCTGATGGAGCCGAAGATCCAAAGAAATACATACAAACAGAAGAGTGTGAACACGTAACCATCAAAGATAACCGCACATCAAAGAAAAATGTAAAGTAGATTTCATATCTTTGCTTTCTATAAACCCTATTTTAACACAGTAATATACTATGACCAGACCTGTTATTTTCCTGATTTGTCTTCTTGTCTCCTTTCAGATCAAAGGAAACACTCCTCCCGAAGCCGATTCTGTGTCGGTAGCCAAGCTCAAAGAAGTTGCATCCGCACTGAAGCAGAGTGCTCCTGAGAAGGATGCCCGTATGATCTCCCTTCCGACAGTACCCGAAGGATACTATATTGAGTATGTCAGTTCGGATTGTCTTCCTGTTATTTCCCGTCAGGGGGTTATTTATACTCCTCTGGTGGATACTGACGTGCATTTGTATTATGTCTTGAGAGACCGGAAGGGAAACAAGATAGATGTGCCTTCGCTGTCTGTTACGGTGACCGGAAGATCTAAAAACGAGGCCGGAGCCAATCCTAAACCTTTTGTGGTACCTGCTCTCCGCGAATGGCAGGGAAAGGTGGGCCGATTTGCGGTTGCTAAGAAGATTATTCTGGTGGTCAACCCTTCCTGTAAAGCCGAACTGGGGCAGGTTGCTGAGACTTTTGCAACAGATTATGCCGCATTGAAAGGGGCCAAAATGACTGTGCGTTATGGAAAACCTAAAAAGGGAAATATCTATCTGACACTCAGTGACGAAGAAAAGACATTGGGTGAGGAGGGATATCTGTTGGAAGTCAGTGATGTAGTCACGATAAAAGCGACCACCAGTCTGGGATGTTTTCAGGGAACCCGGACAGTACTGCAGTTAATGGAACAGTCGGAAAGTATCCCCTGTGGAGTGGCTCGTGACTATCCCAAATATGAACGGCGCGGACTGACACTGGATGTGGCACGTAAATTTATGTCTCTGGAGTTTCTCCGTGATTATGTGAAGTTTATGTCGTATTACAAGATGAATGAGTTTCATATCCATCTCAATGACAATGGTTTCAAACAGTTCTTCAACAATAACTGGGACAGTACCTACTCGGCTTTCCGACTGGAAAGCACGACCTATCCCGGACTGACTTCAATAGATGGTCATTACAGTAAGAAAGAGTTTAAAGAGTTGCAGCAACTGGCTGCTCAATATGGGGTGAATATTGTTCCTGAGATTGATGCTCCTGCTCATACATTGGCTTTCTATCACTATGATCATTCGTTGGGTAGCAAGGAATTTGGCATGGATCATCTGGATCTGAATAATCCAAAAGTATATGATTTTCTGGATGGTTTGTTTAAGGAATATCTGGATGGACCGGATCCGGTTTTTAGTGGCAAAGAAGTGCATATCGGAACAGATGAGTACTCCAAAAAGGAGGCTGAGAAGTTTCGTGCTTTTACCGATCACTATATCCGCTATGTAGAGTCTTATGGGAAGAAGGTACGGGTTTGGGGGGCACTGACGCATGCGCAGGGTGTTACTCCGGTGAAGTCGGACAATGTGACGATGGATGCCTGGTATAACGGATATGCGGAGCCTGCCGCTATGATTGAAGCGGGATATGATCTGGTGAGTGTGCCTGACGGACTGACCTATATCGTGCCGGCAGCCGGTTATTACTATGATTATCTGAATAATAAATATCTCTATGAGAACTGGGAACCGGTTCAGATCGGGAACGTCTTGTTTCCGTATGGTCATCCGAACATACGCGGCGGTAAGTTTGCAGTATGGAATGATCATGTAGGCAATGGTATCTCTGAAAAAGATGTGCATCACCGGGTCTTGAACTCCATGAAGGTCATGTCGCAAAAGATGTGGGCGGGAAATGGTAATGGGGTTTCTTATGTTGATTTTGTTGCTAAAGCTGAGAAGCTCTGTGAAGCTCCCGGCGTAAATATAGCCGGACGAGTGAGATCCAAAGACAGTCTGGTGTTCTGGACTGATTTCAATGCACGGACGATCAAAGACCGTTCAGCGAATGGCTGGAAGGTGACTACCCGCGAACAGGGAAAGCGTGTGGCTTCGCCGGAAGGTAAAGCTTTGTACCTGCCTGAAGGAGAGATCGCTCAGCTGCCTCTGATGGAGATAGGATATGACTATACGATGGTCATGGATCTGAAAAGAGAGATAATAGCCCGAGGCACTGTTCTTTTCCAATCTCCTCATGCCACAGTATGGCTCAGTGAACTTCAGACTGGTAAACTGGGCTTCTCACGCGATGGCTATACCTATACGTTTGACTACACGCTACCGGTTGGTGAATGGCATAACATAACGATTGAGGGTACAAGTAAAGGAACGACTCTCTATGTAGATGGAAAGCTTGTGGAACGCCTGGAAGGGAAGAAGCGCGAGTTTAATGGAGGAAAAGATAAAACGGCTTGCATTCAGACACTTGTTTTCCCCTTGCAGACCATCGGTTCGAAGGATAACAAGGAGTCGATTCAGATGGATGGTTTGAAAGTATTTAACCGCTTGCAGTCAGTTACAGAAATCGGGAAAGAGTCATTGAAAGAGATCTAAAATTAGAGAAGGGGACTGAAGAATGAGAAAACTGCTTTTGTTACTGACTTTTATGGGGCCCATGAGCCTGCTGAATGCTCAGAATCTGGGAGGTCTGGACACGCTTCTTGCTACAGGGGATCGGCTGTCGTGGATTCCATCTGCGACAGATAAAGCAGTTGTTTCTTCACCCGGGCTGACTGAGATTCTCCGACCGATGAATGGAAAATGCCGTTTGCTTTCCTGTAGCTATGAGGAAGCCCGTCTGATAGATCGCAAGACGATTGATAAAAGCGGATCATGGGATTATACGTTAGTCACCACCCCGGTGAAGGGCGAAAAAGGAGCACTTGATCTGGCGATTACTTTCCGTCTGAAAGAGGGCGAACTTACTTCTGCAGGTGTGGCGGTTGCTTTCGACTTCTATAAATGGAGTACTGATAACTATGTGATGATCCCGGCATCCGTCTATAATGGTA
Organism: Bacteroidales bacterium; assembly: GCA_036508045.1. Lineage (GTDB taxonomy): Bacteria > Bacteroidota > Bacteroidia > Bacteroidales > JAQUTK01 > JAQUTK01. The sequence goes on along the minus strand of DATCIB010000261.1, from coordinate 248 downwards.
ACAGAAACCGTATCGTGGATCGGAGTTATGCTTCTGGTTTGGACCGGAGCGACATGTACCGGAAAGACCTTCCGCAGACAACGGCACCTCTGCCCCAATTGTCGCCTGTTGCCGGTGAACCTTCCCGGTTGGAGGTGCTGACCTGCAATACCACCACACCGGCTATTTGTCTGTACGACCGAAAGAATAAATCGGGCTTTATCGTTTTGTCAGAGCAAGGCATCACATCCAACGATCAGATTCTTGAT
>DATCIB010000260.1:0-11835 GCA_036508045.1 Bacteroidales bacterium | reverse complement strand
CTTAACCCATTCTTCTTCCAGATAATTCTGAAAATCGGACGTAATATCACCACGGACATCAGTATAAGATTCCGGCGTGTATTTTAGATTCTTGCCTGACAGAAATACTTCAGGAAACAGGGAATCAACTTTCATTGTTCCCGTTTTGTAAGCTAGTTTGTCAACAATAGGATTAACCCCTTTCTCAAACAATCCTTTTGTAATCATTATTTGAGACTTACCGTCTTTGTTGAATTCACGAGTCAAAACGGTCCGGATAGAATCTTCAGGAAGCTTCTTAAACAGTTTCTTCGCCGCTTTTGCAACTTTCGAATCTTTACACTGGACGATATATCCTTTATAATGAGGTAACTCCCATTTATAGTTACTCTTATTCTTCTCAAAGAAACTTTGAATTAGCTCTTTTTCTTTTGTTGCTTTCTCCCATACTTCGCGATTACTGATTGAAAACAAAAGAATGCCATCTCTGTATTCCTGCATCAGGTGCCCGAAATCAGGATATTTTGACTCAAGATGTTTATTTTCGTAATCCAGAATTGAAAAACCTTCAAATTCCTGCAGTTTTTCTTTCATAGCATCCAATGCCAATGTAGTATGGGTCTGTGGGTTATAAGATACGAATTCTGCAAAGTCTTTGATTGAATAGTTTTTCCCTGCAAGTTGAAATAAATCGCCTTTCTTTGTTTTCAATTCATTGATAAATAAGGAGTCAAAAGGAAAGCCATTATCGGCCATCTGATACAGTAATTGGTAAGATGTCTGATTAGAAGTAAAGTTATATTCTTTCTTTAATTTTTCTATCAGAGCATTAGTTCCTGCATTTTGACGAGGATTATTACTCATCTTTTCTATCAATTCCTTTTTCTTCTCCTCATAGGGAGGTAAAGAACGTTTGTCTTTCAGAAGCACAATATGCCATCCATATTCCGAACGGAATGGTTTGGAAAGCTCTCCTTTTTGCATCGCGAAAACAGCATCTTCAAACTGTTTCGTCATTCTTCCTGTTCCGAACCAAGGGAGATCACCGCCTTTTACTGCAGTGCCTTTATCATCAGACTCTTGTTTGGCAATTGCTGCAAAGTCACTTCCTTCTTTTAGTTTCTGATAGATATCGTTGATTTTCTGCTCTACTGCTATCTGAGTTTGCGAATCTGCATCTTTGGATACCAGTTTTAATATGTGTGATACAAGAAACTCGCCTTGATCTGCCCTTCTATTTGTTACTTTAATGATGAAATACCCCTTTTGAAACTTTGTGGGCATTGATATTTCTCCCGGTTGCATATTATAAACGAGATTTTCAAATTCATAGGGAGCATTGAAGACGGGGATATAACCTAAATATCCACGATTATTTTTCGCTGTGGGATCTTCCGAATACTCGACTGCTAATTGATTAAAATCAGTATTTCTTTTGAGTGATTTTTCCCGTATGGAAAGAGCCTTTTTATAGGCAGTCAATGTATCAGAAGAAGTTCCCGGTTCTGGAATATTGATAAATATATAACTCACTTCAACATTCTCTTTCATCCGATTGTAAGCTTCCTGAAAGATATTCTCTTCAGCTTTTTTGTCTGTTAAATAAGGCTCAATAAGTTGCCTGCGATATCCGTCAAGTTCGGTGCGGAAAGAAGATAGAGTATCCAATCCTTCTGCCTCAGCTGCTGCAACCTTTAATCTGAATTTCACAAACATAGCAACGTACTCATCCAAACTCTTCCGGTCAGACGATGTCGCAGGATTATTCTTGTTGTAAATGTATTCAAACTCTGATTTTAATATGTTTTTTCCGTTGACAGTCATAATAACAGGATCTGTCTCTTGCGCCACAAGGGAGAAACATGAAAAAACCGAAGCTATTAACGCTATTTTTCTTCCAATCTTATGCATTCTCTTTGATTAATTAATAATACGTTTATCAATAACGTAGAACGATTATAAAAAGTATTTATTGTCCAAATTATATCACTCGAATCGCTCCATATAATTAACTAAAACGATTTGAAACCCATAATCTCGCGTACTTCTCTAATAGTTTTTGATGCACTTTCACGAGCTTTTTCAGCTCCTAATCTGGATACTTTCCTCAAATAATCATCATCCTTTTGTATTTCAATGATACGCTCACGAATTGGAGAGGTCACGGCAATGATATCAGAAGCGAGCTGTTTTTTCAAATCGCCATAACGTATTTCGCATTTATTCCATTTCTCTTCATAGAACTGAACGACTTCTGGAGTACTGACTACCTTCAGAATAGTAAATAAATTCTCAATATAATCAGGCTTTATTGAATCCATGACTGAAGGTCCCTGATCTGTCAATGCTTTTTTGACTTTCTTCTCAATTTCCTTTGAGTCATCTACCAGATAAATACAGTTTCCTTCAGACTTTCCCATTTTTCCGGATCCATCTAATCCCGGAATCTTAACCAATTCAGAACCAAAATTGTAAGCGGTAGGTTCCGGAAAATAGTCAACACCATAAAAATTATTGAAACGACGTGCAAAACGACGAGTCATTTCTAAATGTTGTTCTTGATCTTTTCCAACAGGTACTTTATTTGCTTTGTGAATAATAATGTCCGTAGCCATCAAAACAGGATAGGTTAAAAGCCCTGCATTAATATTTTCGGGTTGCTTACGAGCCTTTTCTTTAAAGGAAGAAGTCTTTGCGAGTTCACCCATATATGCGTGCATATTCATAAGAAGGTAAAGTTCTGAAACTTCAGGAACATCACTTTGGATAAATATTGCAGACTCTTCCGGATCTATGCCTGCTGCCAGATAGTCTGTCAATACGTTTTTGACATTCTCATGCAATAGCTTTGGATCAGGATGCGTGGTTAAAGAATGAAGGTCGGCTATAAAGAAAAAGCAATTATTTTCTTTTTGCATCTTGATAAAATTACGTAATGCGCCAAAATAATTACCTAAATGAAGATTTCCTGTAGATCGGATTCCACTAACAACAGTTTCCATAAATATACGTATATATAACTAATACTGATTTTAAGACGCAAAGGTAATAGATTTCATGTAAAGAACTGGCTAAACACTTTAAAAATAAACCTATTTGGATTTCAATTACAAAACTCAAAAAAGATTCTTAGTGAGCTTCGAGCCAGTTATTGCCCCATCCGCAATCTGCTTTTAGAGGTACACGCAAGGAAATTGCATGCTCCATCTCTTCAATAACAATTCTTTCTACCACTTCTCTCTCGGACACCATAACGTTAAAGTTAAGTTCGTCATGTACTTGAAGAATCATCTGCGAGCGTACCCCTTCTTTCTTAAACCGACGAAATACATTAACCATTGCGACCTTTATAATATCTGCCGCACTTCCTTGGATTGGCGCGTTTATAGCATTTCTTTCCGCATACCCCCTTACTATCGAATTACTCGAATTAATATCAGGCAAAAAACGTTTCCTATGATATAAGGTCTCCACATAGCCATTTTCCTTAGCCGACAGAATACTCTTTTCCATATATTCTTTTACTAGTGGATAGGTCTCAAAGTAGCCATCAATCAATTCCTTTGCTTCTTTACGACTAATTGCGAGACGTTCTGAGAGGCCAAAGACAGAGATTCCGTAAATAATACCAAAGTTCGCTGTTTTTGCTTTACGCCTCATATCCTTATCAACATCCTCCAAAGACACTTTAAATATTTTAGCTGCGGTAGCGGCATGGATATCTACACCTGAATGAAACGCTTCTATCATATTTGTATCTTGACTAAGATGTGCCATAATCCGCAGTTCTATCTGAGAATAATCAGCTGAGAAAAACAGACAACCCTCCTCAGGTATAAAAGCCTTACGGATCTCTTTGCCATCTTCATCTCTTATGGGAATATTTTGAAGATTAGGGTTGCTGGAACTGAGTCGTCCGGTCGAAGTTACAGCTTGATTAAAAGAGGTATGAATCTTTCCGCTACCAGGATCAATCAATAGAGGTAATGAATCAATATAAGTAGACAAAAGTTTCTTAAATCCCCTAAACTCGAGAATCTTTTCTACCACCGGGTGTTTGTAACGCAGACTTTCAAGAACCTCTTCTGAAGTAGAATACTGACCACTCTTTGTCTTCTTCGCTTTATTAATGACATTCAGTTTTTCAAATAAAATCTCTCCGACTTGTTTTGGTGAACTGATGTTAAATTTTATTCCGGCAAGTTGATAGATCTCTTGCTCAATATTATTCATTCTGAGAGTCATTTCTTGAGAAGATAAAGAAAGGGCTGAAGAATCAATTCTGATTCCGTTTCTTTCCATAGAAGCCAGTACTCTGACCAAGGGCATTTCTATTTCGTAAAACAGATTCTCTAAATTATTCTTTCTTAATTCTGGTTCAAAAACCTCCTTTAACTTCATGGTGATGTCTGCATCTTCTGCTGCATAAACTACTATCTGATCAATCGGTACATCTCTCATGTTTTGCTGGTTCTTCCCTTTCGGTCCTATCAGCTCTTCAATTTCTATAGTTTTATATTTCAAATAGACATCGGCGAGATAATCCATCCCATGTCTCAATTCGGGCTGAAGAAGATAGTGTGCTATCATGGTATCAAAAAGAGCACCTTGAACTTCAACCCCATAATTTTGTAGAACGAGCAAATCAAATTTGATATTCTGTCCGATCTTTGTTGCCTTGTTTTCAAAAAGTGGGCGGAATTGCTCGATTCTTTTTTGTGCTTCGTAAGCATCTGGAGAGATTGGGACATAAAATGCCTGATTGGGAGTCATACAGAAACTCATTCCGACCAATTGCGCAACAATTGGGTTAATGCCGGTCGTTTCTGTGTCAAAACACCACGAACTACAGGAAGAAAGCAAGGTTAATAATCGAGATATTTCCTCTTCAGTATCAACAAGTTGATATGTCTGTACTTGCGGATTATAGCCTCTGAGAATTGAATATTTCTGATCTTCCTCACCTTTGTCGTGAATTTCTGCAAAGAGATCGCCTTGAATTGCGTCTTGTTTTGCAGGCTTCGGAGCTGGATGAGTAATGATCCGATCAGCAAGATTTCTAAATTCCAGTTCATCAAAAATTTCACGTAGACGAACTTCATCCATAGGCTCTCGAATAAGTTCTTCCATTTTTAGTTCAATAGGAACATCCAGTCGAATAGTCGCTAGAAACTTTGAAAAAGAAATCTTTTCTCTATTCTCCTCTACTTTTGTTTTTATCGCACCTTTAAGTTTGTCGGTATTCTCCAGTAGATCTTCAATACTACCAAAGTCCGAAATCAATTTTTGAGCCGTCTTCTCTCCGACACCAGGGCATCCCGGTATATTATCAGAAGCATCACCCATGAGCCCGAGTAAATCAATGACTTGAATGGGGGTCTGTATGGAGTACTTTTCACACACCTCTTTTACTCCAAGCACTTCATACTCCTTATCTCCATGCTTCGGACGATAGATATATACATTCTCAGAAACCAATTGTCCATAATCTTTATCCGGTGTCATCATATAAACGGTGTAACCGAGACTTCCGGCTTTACATGACAATGTCCCAATAACATCATCAGCCTCAAAACCCGGAACCTCAAGAATAGGAATTTTGAAGGCTTTAATTATCTCTTTTATGATTGGAACAGAGAGTCTAATATCTTCAGGCGTTGATTCACGTTGAGCTTTGTACTGTTCATACGCTTCATGTCGGAATGTAGGTCCGGCAGGGTCAAAAGCAACCCCTATATGCGAGGGATTTACCTTTGTCAGGACATCATTCAGTATATTAACAAAACCAAATATAGCTGACGTGTTTAACCCTTTGGAATTAACTCTTGGATTCTTGATAAATGCATAGTAAGCCCGGTAAACCAGTGCATAAGCATCTATAAGGAATAACTTCTCCATTTTCTTTATAATTATGCTGTAAAAGTACAAAAATAACTCCAAACCGCATTTTATTATTACTTTTGTAGTCAAATTGTTTTTATGAATACCCTTTTATCAGAGATAAGGCTACCAATAGAACAAGAGCTGCAACAGTTTCAGTCCTTGTTTGAAACCGAACTGCAAACTGACAGTCCGATTTTGGAAGAGGTGCTAAGATATATCAGACAGAAGCAAGGCAAGATGATGCGTCCTGTTTTGTTTTTCTTGATATCGAAGGCGTTTGGTAAAACGACTTCGGCTACTTATCACGCTGCACTTTCAATCGAGCTGTTACATACAGCCAGCCTTATTCATGATGATGTTGTGGATGAAAGTGATAAACGTAGAGGACAGGCTTCTGTCAATGCTATATATAACAATAAGGTTTCTGTTCTTTCAGGAGATTATTTATTAGCATTAGCATTAGAACAATCAGTGCTAACTAAGAATCTGACCATCGTGCAGAAAGTTTCGAGACTTGGACAACTTTTAGCGCAAGGAGAGCTTCTCCAATTATCTTCTGTGGCCGGGAAACTGATTAGTGAAGAGACGTATCTGGAAATCATCTACAAAAAGACCGCTGCATTATTTTCTGCATGCTCAGAAACAGCAGCTATTTCTGCTGGCAGCGAGGTTGAAAACATTGAAAAAGCCCGACTGTTTGGTGAATATCTTGGATTGTGTTTTCAAATCAAAGATGACATATTCGACTTATCTAACCGTCAGGAAATAGGAAAACCCACAGGTAACGACATGAAAGAGGGCAAACTAACATTACCTGTTATCTATATTATAAACAATAAAGAACTTAAAGAAGCGGAATCGCTCGCCTACAAAGTGAAAGATGGTGCTGCTACAGAAGAAGAAATAAGCTCCCTGATCGAACTTACCAAGCAGAATGGAGGCATTGAATACGCAACTTCTGTGATGCTTAGTTACAAAAAGAAGGCTGCCGAACTTCTTTGTTCTTTACCCGAAAACGAAATCAAGCAAGCTCTTCTTTTATATCTGGATCTGATCGTTGAGCGGGAAAATTAACTAATTATATCTCCTTTTACTCTTCAAACTTCTTAATAAGAGTATCGACTAATCGACTTGTTCCGATTCGGAATAAATCCTTATTCAACCACTCCTCACCAAGCACTTCCTTGACTATAGTATAGTACATGACAGCTTGCTCAGAGGTAGACACACCCCCGGAAACTTTCAATCCGATTTTGGTATTGAACTGCTGATTATACTTCTTTATAACTTTACACATTACATATACGGCTTCAGGTGTAGCTCCTCTATCTGCCTTTCCTGTTGATGTTTTTATAAAATCAGCACCGGCAAAGATAGCAAGAAGAGATGCTTTTGCAATTTCTGATGCATCCTGGAGCATACTTGTTTCCAGGATTACTTTTAGTAGTTTTCCCCTGCAAGTATGTTTAATTTCTGAGATTTCTTCTATCAAAGAGTCGTAATCATCTGCCCGAAAAAGACCTTGTTGCATAACAATGTCGACTTCTTCAGCACCATCTGCTATCGCTAATGCAACCTCAGCAACCTTGACAGCGGTAAACGTTTGAGAAGTAGGGAAACCTCCTGCAACAACTACATTTCGCACATTATCTTCTTCGAGCGAGTCTCTGACTATCTCGGCGAAACAAGGATAAACACAAATGCCCGCGACGTTTGGAAATCCGGGATGCTCTTCACCAAAAATGTTAACTTGTTGAACCAGTTTTTGGATGGATTCATCGTTATCACCACTATTCAGACTAGTCAAATCTATACAACTAAACAAAGTCTTATAAACCTCCATGGTCTCATTCTCTTTCAACTTTGTATTCAAGATCTTCTCCACATTAGCTTTTACCAGACTATCACTTTCCTCACATGGAAATTTGCTCAGAATCGTTTCAAATGAACTCATTTTATATTAGTTTTTCGTTTTGTATATGCCTCACCTTGTCACGCTCAGTCTTCTTTCGAATATTCTCCGCTAAAGCCTCTGTAAGGTTAATCCCAGTCTGATTAGCCAAACAGATCAACACCCACAGCACATCAGCCATTTCATCGCTCAGGCTTTCTTCCTTTTCGTCCAACTTGAACGATTGTTCCCCGTAGGTTCTTGCCATAATCCGGGCAAGTTCTCCTACTTCTTCCATCAAAATTGCTGTATTTGTCAGTTCGTTGAAATAGCGGACACCGTAAGTTCGGATCCACTCATCAACTTGTATTTGCGCTTCATCCAATGTCATTATTCTCTGTTTTTAGTGTCGATTAAAATGGTAACCGGGCCATCGTTCAATAGATCAACCTTCATATCTGCTCCAAAAATTCCTTTTTTAACCTCTTTCCCGGTTTCCAGAGTCAGACGATTACAGAATGCCTCATAAATGGGTTGTGAAAAGTCGGCTTTCGCCGCTCGAATATACGAAGGCCGGTTCCCTTTCTTTGTAGAAGCAAGCAATGTAAACTGACTCACCGCCAATATCTCGCCGCCTACCTCCTCAATGGATAGATTCATCACTCCATTTATATCATCAAAAATCCGAATCTTAGCAATCTTCTGAACCAACCATTCAATATCATCATTTGTGTCAGCATCTTCAATACCTATCAACAAAAGAAATCCATGATCAATTCTGGATACCAACTCAGCATTTACAACAACAGAAGCATTTCTCACTCTTTGAATAACAGCTCTCATATTCTCTTTTCTTTGTTTCGGACAAAGTTACAAATAAATTCAGATAGTTACTTTTCACTTTTCATTCCCTCTAACAATAATTTAGCCTTTTTGGCCCCTATCAACTCTTCCAATTCTTCTTTAGGTGTATTCTTAATCCGTTTAACGCTTTTAAAACGTTCAAGAAGCAACTCCTTCGTCTTTACTCCAATTCCTTTCACAGCATCAAGTTCAGACACCACCTGACCTTTACTTCTCTTTTGACGGTGAAATGTGATTCCAAAGCGGTGTGCTTCATCTCTCAGTTGTTGAATTAACCTTAACGATTCAGAGTTCTTATCCAGATAGATTGGCGTTGGATCTCCCGGTAAATAAATCTCCTCCAATCGCTTTGCAATACCGATAATATTTACTCTTCCAAGCACTCCGATGCGTTCCAGAGCAGAACAAGCAGAGCTCAATTGCCCTTTACCACCATCTACAATTATCAGTTGAGGAAGAGGTGTTTCTTCATTTATTAAACGAGTATACCTGCGAGTAAGAATTTCCTCCATGGAAGCAAAGTCATTAGGCCCCTCAACCGTTTTTATATTGAAATGACGATAGTCTTTCTTAGAAGGCTTTGCGTTTTTAAACACAACGCAGGAAGCAACAGGGAAACTTCCTTGAATATTGGAGTTGTCAAAACATTCGATATGCAAGGGCAGCTCGTGCAAACCCAAATCCTTTTGCAAACGCAGTAAAATACGAGTCATACGTTGCTCCGGGTTCAGCTTTTCTTCTCTTTTAAGAATATCCAACTTATATTGCCTCACATTGCGAACTGAAAGATCTAAAAGCTGCTTCCGTTCTCCTCGCAGAGGAACATTAAACCGAACTCCTTTTAATTCCAGCTCCACAGGGAATGGGATAATTATTTCATTAGCCAAACTCCCGAAACGCTGCCTCATTTCAACAATCCCAAGTGCCAGAAGCTCTTCTTTTGTCTCATCCAAGCGTCTCTTGTATTCAAAAGTATAGGCTTGAACTATTGCTCCGTGGACAACATGCAAGAAATTTATGTAACCAGAAGCACCCTCTTCTTCAACAGAGAATACATCCACATTGTTTATTATGTTACTCACAATAGTGGACTTACATCTGAAGTTTTCAAGAATCTGATACTTTTGCTTTAGTATCTGCGCATCCTCATACCGATAATCCTTTGCCAGATCAGACATCTCCAGAATAAGACGATCCGTTATAACTTCCACATTCCCTTTTATAATCTCTATTATTTCAGAAATGTTCTTGACATAAGCCTCCTCCTTTTGTAGTCCCACGCAAGGGCCATTACATTTCTTTATGTGATACTGCAAACATACTTTGTATTTGTCCTTCGCGATTTCATCTGGATCGAGTTTGAGATGACAATTGCGTAGAGGATATAGCTGACCTATCAATTCCAAAATTGTCTTAGCCATGAACACCGAGCTGTAAGGTCCGAAGTAAACAGAGCCATCGCGAATAAACTGCCTCGTCAAAAAGATGCGGGGAAACCGTTCATTCTTAATGCAAATCCAAGGATACGTCTTGTCGTCTTTGAGAAGCACATTATAGTGTGGCTTATATTCTTTAATGAGGTTATTTTCCAGCAGAAGAGCATCCTCTTCTGTTTCAACGACTATATATTTGAGATCAACTATATGACGCACCATAACGCGCGTCTTTGGAGAAATAATATCTTTATTAAAATAAGAAGAGACTCTTCTTCTTAGGTTCTTTGCCTTCCCTACATAAATAATCACGCCATCCTCATTCAGGTACTGATAAATCCCGGGCAAATCAGGCAGATTACTTACAATCCCATGTAAATATTCATCAAATCCTTTAGATTCTGTCGCATTATTCTTCATTACATTCTTCTAGTTCAGCACCTTTTGTATTCTTTTCTTAAGTGAGTGTTTCACGTGAAACATAGTAAATCGACTTATCTACCCATAAGCACTAATAAAATATTAATATCGCTTGGAGAAATACCGGGTATTCTGCTGGCCTGGGCAAGAGTCTCGGGATCAATCCGGCCTAGCTTCTGACGCGCTTCAGTTGATATTGCCTGAATTTCACTGTAATTTATCTTTCCGCGGATACGGATGTGTTCAAGTCTGTTAACCCGATTAGCAATTAAACGCTCGCGTTCAATGTAACCTTCGTATTTAAGTTCTATCTCAGACGCCTCAATGATTTCATCTTTGCGATTCGGTATTTGATCTAATAAAGACTTGAGAGCAGGGATAACCTCTGATATGGCTACAATTGAAAGTTGAGGTCGGAGGACCAGAGAATGTAATTTTACTCCTTGCCTAAGTGGGGTATCTCCTATACTATCCAAAAAGGAATTAACAAGTTCTGGTTTTACAGAATAGGTTCTTATAAAATCAACTATTCTCTCTATCCAGGTTCTCTTCTCTTGCAAGAACTTTTTTCTTTCTAAAGAGGCAAGACCAATATCGAAAGATCGATTAGTAAGCCTACGATCCGCATCATCTTGTCTAAGCAGTATCCGATATTCGGCGCGGGAAGTAAACATCCGATAAGGTTCATCGACACCTTTGGTCACCAAATCATCAATTAAAACACCAATATAAGCCTCATCCCTATTTAATACAAACGAATCACCGCCATGTGTATGAAGATGCGCATTAATACCTGCCATCAGACCTTGACCTCCTGCTTCTTCGTAACCGGTAGTACCATTGATCTGACCAGCGAAAAACAGCCCTTTGATAGTTTTTGTTTCAAGATTGATATTCAACTGAGTCGGATCAAAGAAATCATACTCAATAGCATAACCTGGCCTATATAGCCTTACATTACGAAATGCAGGAATTTTTGATAAAGCGCTCCATTGAATATCAAGCGGCAAGGAAGAGGAAAATCCGTTCAGATAATATTCATTACTGTCTTCTCCTTCCGGTTCCAAGAAGAGAGGATGACTTTGTTTATCTGGAAAAGTAAGAATTTTTGTTTCTACAGAAGGGCAATAACGAGGACCAATACTCTTGATCTGGCCATTATAGAGTGGGGACTCGGGAAGCCCGGAACGCAATATTTCATGGACATTACTATTTGTCGATGTCGTAAAACAAGGCAACTGTTTCAATTGAGGAGAAACATTATTCAAAAAAGAGAACTTATGATAGTCATCTTCACCATCCTGGCGTTCCATCAAACTCAAATCAACACTTCGGATATCAATACGCGCCGGTGTTCCGGTCTTC
>DATCIB010000259.1:0-11756 GCA_036508045.1 Bacteroidales bacterium | reverse complement strand
GATCTTAAATCATCCAGAACAAATTAGCTACACAGAGGAAATGCTCACTAAAGGAGGCATCAAGACGGAAGTCCTTCAGACAAAGACCACTTTGGCCGAACTTAGTAATTTAGGTCCGACGGTGGTGACAGCAGACAAAGTGTCGGTGAAATTGAGAAAGGTGAGTTTTTGGAATACGAAAGGAACGTTGAATTTAAACTTCTCACAAGCTTATATGAGTGATAACTGGGCAGGTGATAATAATTTAACTATCAATCCAGATATGAGAATGGATGCAAATTATGATGATCTAAAGAATATTGATTGGAAAAGTTATATAACCTATAAATTGGGATATACTACCTTACCTCATAGTGTTAATGGACGGTCCTATCAGATTGGTACTGATGAGATGTATATAAAATCTCAACTAGCGCTGAAGGCAATAGCTCAATGGAGTTACACAGTCACGACGGATTTGAGGACACAGTGTTTTCAAAACTATTCTGGGACAACGATTGTTAAAGATCTTCTTTCTCCGGGAACCTTTACTTTAAGTGTCGGTATGAGATATGGTTATAATAACAAACCTGGCACTTTCAATATTACTTTCAATATTGATCCATTGGTGTACGCTAATAAGTTCGTTCTGGATACGGCAAAGGTTGACCAGACGAGATATGGTATTAGACCTGATCGTAAGAGTAAAGAGACGGTAAATGGTTTGAAAATTACTTCGAATCTAACTTGGAAGCTAGCCAAAAATATTACTTACAAAGGAGATTTTGTATATTTGTCTCCGTATGATGAAACCCTTATACAGTTATATAGTACTATCAGTTTTCAAGTTGCAAGAAATTTCTCTCCTGTAATCAATATAAATCTTCGTTATGATGATGGTCGCCGCAAACAGCCGGGCGAAACCACCTATCTTCAATACCAGGAGTTGCTTGGTTTTGGATTTAAATTCTGGTGGTAAAGCAAACAATCTCTGACTACTCCCTCACAAAAGCATTCGGGCGTTAAAAATGTAACAGTATCGTTTGCTTTCATAGAAAAAATGCTACCTTTGTGGCCGCAAAACAGTTTGTAATGCACCTATAGTTCAATGGATAGAATATCGGATTCCGGTTCCGACGATTGGGGTTCGAATCCCCATAGGTGCACAAAGCCTGGTGTTTATCTCCCATACACATTATCTTAGAGGTTTTCAGAACGGAAGATGACAACCGTCCGAAGCTCCATCTGTGTCGAAAGGCATCTCCTGTTGAAAGACTTCCGCTTCCATCTTCTTTTTTCTTTCTGTCAGCCAATTGGAGTTATCAAAGACGGCCGGTGAGAATGCGCCTTTTGAAGACTTTGATTGTTCGATTGGCGCATAGCGGCCATTGGTCAGATTGAACGCGAAGGTCGCTTCACCACATTTGCCGAGGTTTCTGAACTTTACCTTTTGTACATGGATCGTACATTGATTGGTGTCGTTGTCGCGCACTACCGCAAACCCATAATCCGCTTTGTTGAAGAAGTTCGCCGAACCGTTGATACTGTAGAAGTCCGGTACCGGAAACTTCTTTGTCACCGGGTCTTTCTCTATCTTACGGGGATGTGCCACCAGTACGACCAATGTGTCTGTGCTGATCGCAAAGTTCGTCAGTTTGTCCAGAAAGCGGCTGATGTAGGTCGTCTCTTTTTCTCCTTTCTCAAATTGATGTTCCAATCGGTTGTAAGGGTCAATGACCAACATCTTGATCCCATTCCTGCGTACCAGTTCGCGCGCTTTGGATAAAATGCTGTCAATGCGATATCCCTCTTTGGGGCCGATGGAAAACACATTCTCCTTCAAAAAGCCACATACTTCCCGGTATTCATCCATCGAGGTAATCCCTTTTTTAAAGATCTTTCCCGTCAACTTCTCCGCCAGTTTGGCGTAGTGGCGTTGCACCGGCAGATTTTCCGGACTGAAGTATGCTGTTTTCCATCCGTGCTTCAAACTCATGTTGATGACGATCTGATCCATGAACTCCGATTTACCGCATCCCGGGATGCCCGTCACCACACAAAGTCTTCCGGGTTCCAACGTCAGGTAAGGATCCAGGTTGTCATATCCGATGCTCAGACCCGGCTGTAGTCCGTTTTCAAAAAGCTCGTAAAACTCATCCTCCACATCCTCCACAGTCACCACACCTTCCAATGGACACTCCGGCGCCAGTTGCAGACAGATCTGCAAACTTTCCACTCCGTACTTTTGCAGGTGTTCATTGGCATCCTTGCAATCCTTGCCGTATGTCACCACCCGGCAACGCTCTTTGCCAAAGCGTCGCAACAATTCCTTGCACAGCATCTTTCCCTTCTCGTCCGTATCCACGGCGATATAAATGATCTCTTTATTTTCAAAATGCGACTCGACGAAAGGGTTCAGCCATTCCAGATTATCATTCGCCCCATTGGGCACGCTGATCACGTCATAGCGTCCGGCAGCCATAAAACTCATGGCATCCGGTTCTCCCTCGGTGAGAATACATTCTTTGGTATCCTTGATGCCGTCAATATTCCAGGGAGTCAGTCTGGCACCGGCTACCAATGCAAAATGCTTTTCACGATCCCGAAACTTGGTATTTACCAGTTCGTCGTCCACGAAATAATTAAACCCCATGCACATCACCTGCTTTCCCGCCCCCGACATGAAATGCATCTCCTCCGAGATCAGCATCTTCTTGAGCACGTCTTGCGGGATACACCGTTCCTCGACAAAGTAGCGCACCAGTTCGTCGCTCAGCATCGTCTTGTTTGAATCATACACCGGTCTGTGAAAATGAGAAGGAACCTCCGCGTTGCTCCTCTTCTCCCGACCCGGCTTTTGCTCACCCGGCTTGAGCGCTTTGCCCGCCCAGTTGCAATAGAAACAGCGGAAAGCGCCACTGGCGGTATCAATAAACAGTGACTTGTCCCTCTTGTCCTTGCGTCTGTCAGCACACGCCGGACAGTGAGCTTTTACCTTATTGCCCTCTTTGGCCGTTACAATGCTGTAACCCTCGTAGTTGAAATCCATCGTGTTGCCGATCTTATTAGTTGGTCCACCCGTTGCGTTCCTGATTCCATCTCACACTACAATCCGGTCGGGGAGGTGCATTGGAAGGGATCACTATGCCAAAGCAACTGCGTATGCCGGTCTTCGGATCATAATTCTCATACGGATAAGGATCCTCACTTCGAAGCTCCTCCCGGAGCCTTTGTTCCAGTCCGGGGCGTGTGGCGGCACCCGGACGGATAAAATTCGAGAAGTAGCTCTTCGCTTCCTGCAGCGAACAAATCTTCGTTTCTGTGCCTATCTGTTGGATATGATCCTTAAAACATTGCTCGATGAAGAGCTGATTATCCTCAAAACCCTCCTTAAGAGCTGATTGTCTGCCCACCAAACCCATCCACCGTTTATCTTCAAAAGCCTGATCAATAAAATACTCCCATCGCGGTACAGGAAGTTGTTCCGTTTTCTCCTGAATTGTATCATCACAGACTGTTGCTACTTTTTTACCTTCTGAATAAGAAGTTTTTTTATTCTTCTCTACTTTACTCTTTTCTACTCTATTTGCTTCCTCTTCAGAAGAGTTAGTACTGCTATTTTTCAGAGCTTTAGCGGCAGCACCTTTCTTACCATTCTCAGACGATTTATCTTTCTTAACATCGTATGGTTCCATTCTTTTGATCAATCCGGGTGAATAAAACGATCCCTCCTTGACGATAAACAGATCAAAGTCAGTGACCACTTTCATGAGTTTGGTGTATGAGATCTTCACTTTTCGGGCGAGAGACCGAATGGCGCTTAAGTCGCTGCGATATCCATCTTGCGCACGCAAGTGTTCGATCAGCACCCAGTAAGCACCATACATTTCGAGACCACCATTTTCAATCAGGTTCATGAGTTTAACATCGCTGCCTGCTAAAAGATCATGTGGGAAGTAGAGCCATTTTTTCATTGGGATTGTTTTTTGAAAGAGCACGTCATTGTGCCCTTTTTTCAGTTACAAATATACAACCCCCGTATAAGTGAATGAGGCGTTTTGAAGCAGTTTGAGGATTTTAGTGGCAGCTAGTGGGTGATAAATAATAAAAGAACGGATATTTTAGTAGAAAAGAGCTGATTATGGAGCCAGATAAACAACATTCGTCCCATGGCCGAAGCGTTGAATGAGCCCATTTTCCATCCAACTATTCAGGTCGCGTATGGCACGTGTTTTAGCGCAACCCGTGAGCCGTTCATAGTCCGTCCTTGTCATTGCTCTGTTTGTCGACAGAAAGTGCAACGCCATCGCCAGCCTTTCCTCAATGGTTCGTTCCGGAATCACCGCGCTTTTCCCTTTGCGCAGCAACCGCATCCCCGCCATTTTCTCCTTCAACCAGGAGCTTGCGCGAAACCGCACATTGCCAAACCGCACCGAAGCCGCATGGATGGCAGTCCCATCCTTCGCTTCCTTGCACTTCAGTGAAGGAGAAAAGAAACCGAACCCCTCCAGTTCGACGGAGTTGCCCTCAGCCAAATGTCGCGCCATGGCTTCCGATACAGCCGAGAGCATCCCCGTCAGATCACCGCGGGTAAAGCTCGAAGCATCGGCGATCTGATCCACCAACGTGCTACTTGTCACCGTCATCCCCTTCACTACCCGGGCATGCAGCATGGGAAGCGAACCGCTCTCCGCTTTTCTGGCCGGAGTTACAAACAAATCATACAATGCACTCATAGTTATAATATACAACGAGGTCCTTTACCCCGGATAAATGAAATAATCTCATACAGAAGAAAGACTTTTAGCATGCCTTTGGAAGCTCCGTTTCACGTTCGATAAAAGTCCGTTTCACGTTCATGAAACGGAACAAACAACCTGATGCTTGGCGCTCCATATCCTTATAAAGATACAACAAAATGAGGCCAAAAGCAAGGATAATCCCTTCTTAATTTAAGAAAAAGACAAGAATAGATGAAAATAATAATAAAGAAGCAAAATATTCGAAATAAAGAACTATTTTCGCCTCAAGAAAGTTGTACACTTTTCAATTAGAAGACAGTACAACTTTTTGCGGATCTGTATATGTTAAATTACTGCTAACCAAAGTTTCTTGCAGATGTATATTAGGCTTTTTCGTTTCGTTCGTTTATAACAAAAACACATGCCCGCAGATGTTCATGTGGCGATGGCCGAGATAGAGAAGATCGGTACAGAAGATGCCCGGATCCTTATTGTTGCACATTAAAAGAAATAGATATGAAAAACTCAACGTGCTTAATTCCCGTTTTACTGTGTCTCTGTACAGTTTCTTTTTCTTCCTGTGAGAATAAGAAACAAGTGAACAATGCGAATCAGGGCTCAGCGGAGTCCCTGGAGATTCCGGTCATAAAGATCGAACCTCCTGATGAGAGTGACTTGAAACCGTTGCTGTTATCGGAGTTTGCTGATAGTATCAGTTATGTAAAGATGGATACCGATCCGAGTTATTTTGTTTCCATTCCGTTGGCTTTACAGACGGAGGAGGGTTATTTCTTTGAGAAGGAAATGCTCCATTTCTCAAAAGAGGGAAAGTTTATATGCCGGGTAGGGCAAATAGGTAGAGGCCCTGAAGAGTATATTGCTCCTACTATGTGTATGGGAGTTGATCCTAAGAACAAAATAGTCTATTTACGAGGCTATGGAATGAAAGAGCATATTTTATTGAAATATTCGCTGACCGATGGGAAATATTTAGGAACTCTGAAGAAAGATTTCGTTGTTGGATGGATGAAAATAAAGGGAATGGACGATGCCTTGCTAATGGTTAATGGCCTTAGATTTAAACAACAAACCGAGGAGAAACAGGATCTCATACTCTATAACACAGCACTTGATTCTGTGATGGATAGCAGAACGTTCGATCGTCACATTACTTCCACTGTGTATAATAACTTTCCAGGTAGTCAGATAGTGACTTCTTACCGTGATAAAATATACTACAAAGATGCTTTTGTGGATACTTTATTCTCCATCACAAAAGAAAAGATAACACCCTGTTTGATTGTTGATCTGGGTAAGTATGCTTTTCCTGTGGACTTTCTGTACGGTGGTAATGATACTTATGAGAATGTATTAACAATAAATAATATTCTCGTAGCCGGTGATCGTCTCTTTATGCTATGCACCTATTATTCAAGTTTCGAATTATATTCTGCTGACATAAGATGTCGTTTTATGTATATCTGTGATTTGAATGGCAAGAATGGTTCCTATTATGAACCGATGTTCACCAATGATCTGGACAATGGCCCCAATTTTCGCATCACAGTTCTTAGAGACGTGGATGTTCTTGAAGTGGGAGAGGTAGACGGTAAGCGGCAGGATTATTACCTTCCGAACAATAAGATGGAGAAGAAGATGAAGGACAAAGATCGCTTCAAACGACTCTATGAGGCCTCAAACCCAGTTGAAGATAACCCGATACTGCGGACAATTCACTGGAAAGAATGATGCAAACTGAAAGATTTGTTTACTGCTCTCCGTGATGCAGTAATATGTTAGAAGTGAAATCTCACATAAAGAATCTATTGTTATGTCGCAAATAGTTGTTATATTTGCGACATAATTAATAATAAATGCGGATGCAAAGCATTGATGATAAGATAATTCTGAGCATTAAAAAGTGCGGAAGAGGGAAAGTTTTTTTTACCTCTGATTTTGTGCGTTATGGTGAGAGCAAATCAGCCAATAAAGCATTAGAGAGGCTTGTGAAATCTAATGAGATAATACGCATTGCAAGAGGCATCTATTATTATCCTAAAATTGACAAAAAACTGGGATTGGGCATTCTTTATCCATCGTTAGAAACAATTGCCGAGGCGATTGCGAAGAGGGATAAAGCCAAGATTATTCCAGCAGGGGCTTATGCGCTCAATCGGATTGGACTATCGACCCAAGTTCCGATGAATATTGTTTACCAGACTGACGGATCGCCTCGAAAAATTAAAATAGGCAACGGTAAAGGTATTCGATTTATCCGTACAGCACCCAAAAATCTTGCCTACAAAAATGAGTTGATCCTGTTGATTGTTCTTGCTCTCAAAGAGATTACGGAAGGAAAAGTTACGGATGAACAAAGAGCTCATATTAAGAAATTACTAACCAACGAACCAAAAGAGAGGATTATGCAGGATTCGCAACTGATGCCCTCATGGATTAGGTCGATAATAATGAAATGTTATGAATAGCAGTTTTTTCTTCATCTCTGAAGCACAGAAACGCACAGTTATAGAGCAAGCAGGTCTGAAAATGAATTTGCCGGTACAAGCTATTGAGAAAGATTTGTGGGTAACTGCAATACTTCAAATGTTATTCACTCTAAATTTTGCCGATAAATTGGTCTTCAAGGGTGGAACATCTTTGAGCAAGGTATGGCGGGTAATCAACCGCCTGTCCGAAGATATTGATATTGGTATAGACCGAGAAATGTTTGGAATGAGCGGAGATTTGACGATTAAACAGATTAAAACGCTTCGTAAAAAATCATCTCTGTTTGTGAAAAAGGAGCTATGCGATGCTATGCAAGCAAAAATTATTGAGTTAGGGCTAAATGCCTATTGTCAAGTAGAGGTTGAACCTGACGGCGAAGGCGACAAAACCTATCCTGAACCACGTAGGATATTCATTCGGTATAACACCTTGTTTGATAATATGACCTATCTTCTGCCTGTAGTAGTACTGGAAGTTGGCTCACGCTCTTTGTTCGAGCCCACGGCAAAACATAAAGTGAGGAGTCTTATTTCCGAGAATTTGCCTATTAATACAGATGTTACTGACATAGAAATTATTACTGCTGTGCCAGAAAAGACTTTTCTTGAAAAGGTATTTTTGCTTCACGAGATATTTACTGCAGGCGGCATAATGGAGGCTAATCGCAAGTCGCGTCATCTCTACGATTTGGAGCGAATGATGGATACCGATTTTGCATTATCGGCAATTACCGACGATGAGTTGTGGCGAAATATACATCACCACCGCGAGCTATTTACCCGTGTCAGTGGGGTCGATTACAGTTCGGATATTCGTCCGAGAATATCTATTATTCCTCCCGAAAGTGTTATCGAAGATTGGAAAATGGATTATTCTGCTATGCAAAGGTCTATGATTTACGGTGACTCCCTGCCGTTTGAAATGCTTTTAGAGCGGTTAAGAGAATTGCAAAACAGGTTTCATGAGAAAAAATAATTGTTGATGCCGCTTCATATCTCTTTTTGGGGTTGCAGCGGTCTGAAGGTTATTCACACCTTGAATCCAAATCCACCGATGAATATACGGGATAACTGAAAGTTCAGTTTACAGCACTCCGTAATGCAGGTAGTCTTTTGCGTCTTTCACAAAGCATTCCTGTTTGCATCGTTCAGAATGTTCTTGCCTTCCGCTGTGTACATGAAATCAATACGTGATTTATACGCCTTCTCAATCTTTCCACGTACCATCTTCATGGTGCTGTTGATCATGAGGTTTTGTTCGGAAAACGGTTCGGATAAGACTGCAAATGTGGCTGGAAGCCAACGATCGGGGAATAAGGTACTGAGAGTACCACCTGTTTTATACTTTGCAATTTCTTCCTGTAAAAAGCGTAAAGAGGCTTTCTTCCCTTCTTCACTCTCAGGCAGGAGCTTCAGATGTTTCAATTTGAGTTTCAATTGCTCTTTATTGGGCACAATTAGCGCTGTGGTATATGGACTCTGATTGTTGTACAGCATTATCTGGTCGATAAAAGGGGACTGACCTACTATTGACTCTTCGATGCCTTCCGGACTATATTTCTCCCCGTCGCTGCCGATAAGCAAACTCTTAAACCGTCCCAATACATACAGTAACCCATCTTTGCCGAGATATCCCAGGTCACCGGTGTAAAGCCATCCATTGCGGACGGTCTCTGCTGTGGCTTCCGGGTTTTTCCAATAGCCGGCCATCACATTCTCGCCACGAATTACAATTTCTCCTTTTTCTCCGATGGGAAGTTCTTTCCCTTCGAGGTTAAGAATCTTCAGATCCATAGGTTTAACCAATACTCCGCTGGAACCAAACCGGTGTTTGTATGGACCGTTGGAAGATATGATCGGAGTTGCTTCGCTTAGACCATATCCCTGATACATAGGAATCCCGATAGCATAGTAAAACTCCTGAAGATCTTTACCCAATAATGCGCCGCCACCAACGAAAAACCGGAGTTCGCCTCCAAAGTTCTCCCTGATTTTAGAGAAGAGCATCGCGTCAAAAAGTGAAATCAGAGGCTTAAGAACGATTCTCCAACCGGCACCTTTATTAAGCCCGTCACCGTTGTAAAGGTAGGAGGTCTGGAGTGCTAGTTTGAATAAATAAGAAGTAGCCTTGCCTTTTGCCCGGATTCCTTGTTCGATGTTCTTCCGAAAACTCTTTGCCAGGGCAGGAACGCTTAATATGAGATTGGGTTTCACCTCTTTGATATTTATCGGAATGTTCTTCAGTGACTCAATCGATGTGCGACCGGTTTGCACGGTAGCCACTGAACCGCCTACAGCCATAAAGATAAAAAAACCGACCACATGAGCAAAACAGTGGTCGAGTGGCAGTATAATCAAGGTGCGCCAGTTTTCATCCAGATCCATCAGAGTCAGAGCTTGCTCCACATTGGCCGTATAGTTGCGATGTGTGAGGATGACTCCTTTGGGATCGGCAGTCGTCCCTGAAGTATAGGTTATGGTGGCATAGTCGTCGTTTCTGAGTGAATGAGCCACACTTAGAAATTCCTCTTCAGAATGGCTCTGAAAGTACTTCTTACCTTCTTCTCTAATGGCTTTCATGCTAATTTCTTTTTCCTGGTAGTCTGGTATTTCATCCAGCACGATGATTTTTCGGATCAAAGGCAGTTGGCCGGCAATCGTCCTGATTTTCTTTAATTGGGTTCCGGATATAAGGATGTATTTTACTTCTGCGTGAGTTAGTCTGAATAGCAAGTCGTTGCTTTCTTCCAGTTTGACGGAGAGCGGCACATTGACAGCTCCCGCATAAAATAGCGCCAGTTCACTCATGATCCATAAATTGCATCCTTCAGAAAGGAGAGCAATCTTGTCTCCTTTTTCTACTCCTAATGCCCGAAGCCCTGCACCCAGAAGATATACCTCATCTTTAACCTCTTTATATGTAGTGGGTAAGAAACGTTCGGTTTTCTTTTCCAGAAGAAAAATATTGTTGGAATATTGACGGACGGATTGTTCAAACAAATCAATGATTGTCTTTTGCATCTGATTATAGAATTAGAAAATAGAACGCAAAGATATACAATCTAGCCTTTTCCCCCTAATAAACAGGAATTATCAAACAATGTGTTTCGCTAATAGTCGAAAAAGAGAAGGAATGCGTTTGATATTTAAAAGGAAATATATACCTTTGTAGCCGCTTTTCGAATTCACTTTCGTGTGATGGGAAATAAAGGGGAGCAAAGAATCCTGATTTTTGAGTAACACAAACAATTAAACAAATGAAAACAATTGAAATTACTGGAACGCTGAGAGAAGAGTTTGGAAAAACAACATCTAAAGCTTTGCGTATAGCAGGTTGCGTACCTTGTGTCATCTATGGTGGTGAAGAAAACGCTCACTTTTATGTGACTAATGAAGGTCTGCGTCACCTGGTTTATTCTCCTGAGATCTTCTTGGTAAATCTTACGATTGGTACCAAAAAATGCACTGCCATTTTGAAGGATCTTCAGTTTCATCCGGTTAGTGATGCACTGTTGCATGTTGACTTCATGGAAGTGTTTGCCAATAAACCGATCATTATGAATGTACCGGTTGTATTGGAAGGTCTTGCAGAAGGTGTTCAGGCCGGTGGTAAACTGACTCTTGAGAGGAGAAATATTGCTGTCAAAGGATTGTACAGTGATGTGCCTGAAAAACTTTTTGTGAATGTAGATGCGCTGGGTCTTGGTAAGACTATTCAAGTGGCAGAGTTGTCATTCGACAAACTGGAAATTGTTAGTCCGAAAGAGAATGTTGTATGTTCTGTAAAATTGACAAGAGCTGCAAGAGGTGCTGCTGCTGAAGGCAAATAATACGTTTCACTAACGAATGAAGTATCTGATTGTCGGTTTGGGTAATGTTGGCGATGAATATCACGACACCCGGCACAACATAGGATTTAGAGTATTGGATGCCTTAGCGAAGGCATCCAATATTGTTTTTGTCGACAAGCGTTACGGAGCAGTAACAGAATTGTCGATAAAAGGACGTACGTTGGTGCTATTGAAGCCGTCGACCTATATGAATCTGAGTGGTAATGCGGTGCGTTACTGGTTGCAGCAGGAGAAGATCTCAGTAGAAAATATGCTGGTGATTGTGGATGATCTGGCTTTGAAGTTGGGCACATTACGTTTGAAGTCCAAAGGTAGCGATGCCGGACATAATGGGCTAAAGCATATTGCTCAAATCCTCGGGACGCAAGAATACAATCGATTACGTTTTGGTATAGGCAATGATTTTCCGAAAGGTGGGCAGGTTGATTATGTGCTCAGTACTTTTAAAAAGGAGGAAGAGTCTGCACTGATTCCCCGTCTGGAATTGGCTTGTGATATTATTCGCTCTTTTCCTTTGGCAGGAGTGGAGATTACAATGAATCAATACAATAATAAATAATTGCAGACTGAATGGAAAAGAGTGAGGTGCGGATTGATAAGTGGATGTGGGCGACCCGGATTTTTAAGTCCCGCACCATTGCTGTAGAAGCTTGCAAAAGAGGCCGCATCATGATTCA
>DATCIB010000258.1:0-3464 GCA_036508045.1 Bacteroidales bacterium | reverse complement strand
ATAATTATAACCCACCACATCCAAAGCTCCCGGGTATTCCGTCTCATTAGACATGATAACACCTGCCAGAGCAGCGGTGACCGGTCGCGTTGTATCATACTTCTTCACGACAGGTACCAGCTGTTTGGCAATCACGCCCAGTCGCTCCGCATTCGGACGTTCCTCCACATAAGCACCCTGTACCGGCTGATTGATCTTTCCTGTTTCCATCACAGGATGGGAATACGGATCATTCGGATAATCGATCTCATTACCGATGCTCCACATCACAATCGAAGCGTGATTACGGTCGCGCATCACTAAGTCGCGCAGGTCAGCTTCATACCATTCCTTGAAGTAAGAGGAAGTACCGTTTAATCCCGGAGTACCCTGATTCCATCCTTCTATCCACTTCTTTTTTGGAAGTTCCCATTCATCATACCCTTCATCAATGACCAGAAAACCGATCTCATCGCACAAGTCGTACAAGACGGGCACATGTGGATTGTGGCTCATACGTATCGCGTTGCAACCAATCTCTTTCAAAGTTTCCAGTTTGCGCTTCCATACCTCACGAGGTACCGCATTGCCAAGTACTCCGGCATCTTCATGCAGGCAAACGCCCTTCATCTTCATCGGTACTCCATTGAGCGCAAAACCTTTGTTGGCATCATACGTCATCGTGCGGATACCTAAAGCCTGCGAACTGCTGTCAATCAGTTTATTCCCCTGATACAGTTCTGTCGTCAGGCGATATAAGTTTGGTGTGGAAGGAGACCACAAATCAGGATTCAATACATTAATTTTAGCCGAAGAAGGAGTCACAGCAGACGCAGCACTCTTTACGGAATAGGAAGATGAAGCAACGTTCTTACCGTTCTTATCTCTCAGTGTAAGTTTTACTTTGATAGCTGCTGGAGCCTTTGTGACATTCGCTACAGCCACCTGTACATTGACAGTTGCCTCTTTGCTGCTCACCTCTGGTGTCTGAAAAAACACGCCCCACTGATCAATATGGATTCCACCTGCCTCTACCAACCATACATTGCGGTCAATCCCTGAGCCGGTGTACCATCTGCTATCATCATCGATGCTGTGATCCACACGCACGGCGATTACATTCTCCTCGCCAAACTTCAGCCAGGGAGTCGCATCATACATAAAAGAGATGTATCCGTTTGGGCGCATCCCCAGAGAATGTCCATTGACAAACACTTCGCTATGGTTATAAACACCTTCAAAATAGAGATAAAACATCAGATCTTTCTTCTCTATAGGTATAGTAAGATGTTTGCGGTACCAACCAATTCCGCCCGGCAAGAAACCAGTGCTACTGGCAAACGTCGGACTCATTTGCCGGGTCACACTCCAGTCGTGAGGCAGATCAATAGCACGCCATCTCTCATCGTTAAAGGTAGATTCCTCTCCCCCCTTCACATCCTCAAGAATAAACTTCCAATCATTGTTTATAAGTTTGGGATGACCGAAAGAGACCTGTGACTTTACTGTCATGGATACAGTAAGCATTGCAATTAAAAGGACAACAGAAGATACTTTTCTCATTTCTTTATGTATTAGATTTTCAATTAGAAGCATTGATTTAAAATTACAGATAGAGTTATCAGATTTAATACCCGCAAAGATATAATTAAATTTACATATGCCATCGTTGCAGCGTCCAAATAATAAATCCCTACGCTCTATAGGCTTTTAGCGTGTAACAGGGTAATCAACAGCAAAAAAGTCTCTGTAAAAGATCATTCATTTGAATTATTTTCTAACTTTGTAAATGGATGGTAACAAGATTACATTCACCCGCAAAGGGAGAGTCAGAATATTAAAATTGATGCCCAATGAAAACAATGCACGTTGAAAAGATGGGATTTCAGCTCATCGTAAAGAGTCCGTTTATCGCTTGTATGCACCATAAGGATTTGTTTCCCGCCGGTAATTCAAAAATGGAACCTGTACATTACCTTCCGGGACGAAGTATCGGCAATGATTTTAATCATAGCGCACCATGGCGCATGTATTATGGAGATAAGATCTCCGGCTTCCCCGTTCATCCCCATCGTGGTTTTGAAACAATCACAGTCGTGACCAAAGGCTTTGCAGACCATCACGATTCCAAAGGATCACAAGGACGCTATGGCAAAGGAGACGTGCAATGGATGACTGCCGGAGCCGGTATTCAACATTCGGAAATGTTTCCCTTATTGAATGAAGATGGTGATAATACGATGGAACTCTTCCAGATTTGGCTCAACCTACCCCAGAAAGACAAGTTTGCGAAACCTGCTTACAGAATGATGTGGAATGAGAAAATTCCTCTACTGGTGCAAACGAACGAAGCTGGAAAAACCGCCCGCATCAAACTTATTGCAGGAAACTGCAAAGGAGAAAAGAGTCTTGAACCGCCACCTGCCTCCTGGGCTTCA
Organism: Bacteroidales bacterium; assembly: GCA_036508045.1. Classification (GTDB taxonomy): domain Bacteria; phylum Bacteroidota; class Bacteroidia; order Bacteroidales; family JAQUTK01; genus JAQUTK01. The sequence continues at coordinate 1,047 of DATCIB010000258.1, read as the reverse complement.
GATCGTAAACATCATGTTGGTATATGGCTTATTGAGATGGAACCGGAAGCGACGATTATCCTCCCTCCTATTTCCGCATCTCTCAACCGGATGATCTATCTCTTCGAAGGAGAAAAACTGTCTATTTATGAGGAAGAGCTTAAGAAAGGCTACTGTGCGGACCTGGATGGTAATGCCGATATTTTTATCAAGAACGGAAAGAAACGCGCTCATTTACTTTTGTTGGAAGGAGAACCTATCGACGAACCTGTTGCAGCCTACGGACCCTTTGTTATGAACAGTATGCCAGAAGTTCAGCAAGCGTATGAGGACTATCAAAAGACACACTTCGGTGGCTGGCCCTGGGATACTGATGACCCTGTTTGCACAAAAAAGAAACCCCGCTTCGCACGTCATGCGGACGGCACGATTGAACGACCCTAAACAAAAGGTAAGTGAGAATACTAATTGTGTGGATTTTTGCATGCGGACGGCACGATTGAACGACCCTAAACCCCTGTAATACACAAAGAAGGCCGGCTGCATTGTGCAACCGGCCTTCTACAATGTATAGCAGAGACTTACTTGATAAATGAAATAGTCAGAGGATAACGGAACGTATTACCGTTGAAGCCTTTGATTCCTCCAATAATAGGAAGAATAGCAATTAAAAGGATTACCAATAATGCAATCTCGGATAAACCTAATATTCCGACAGCACCGAATGCTCCAAACATTCCCATTGCTCCCATTCCAAAACCAGACATGCCCATCATACCCGCACCACTAATGATAGCGATGAACATCAGGATAAATGAAATCCCTATAGCATAGATAACATAACTGATCATCCAGTTCAGAATATTCTTCCCCTGTTTATCAATCTTTTCGGATTTATCCTTGCCAACAGCCCAAGCAATGATTGACGCGATCCATCCAATATAAGGCACCAGAACGATCAGGTTCATCAATCCCAAATATGTGTTTTCCGTCAGATTAAAGGGTATATCACCCGAAGCAGAAGAGTTCGTATCATTATTCATCAGCTTTTGCTTCTCCTGTTGAAAT
>DATCIB010000257.1:0-5966 GCA_036508045.1 Bacteroidales bacterium | reverse complement strand
TACATTTACCCAGATCAATTTGCAGAGGAGAGCATGAAATGGCATCTGTCGGACAGACTTCCGCCAGTTTGGTTTCGTCTACCTTTTCACAGCTGATAATGGGACGGCCTCTGAATATGCCCGGCACTTCTACGGTAGTTGGGGAGGATATATATTGTTTCCCTTGATGGAATACGATCTTCAAATTGCTTAACATCTGGTTGAGTTATTAATGTGTGGATCTACTGTTTTAAAGATCATGTCCCGAATACGAAAGATTGAAGCTTTTGTTACATATCGGGAAATCGGATATTTCGTTATTCCTGACTGCTAAGGCTAAAGCCATCCAGTTATGAAAGGAAGGATCTTTGATCTTGTAATGCATCAACTCCCCTGTTGCATCTGTCAACGCACAGTGACAGATCTCACCACGCCACCCTTCCACCAGAGAAAGGCAGAACGAATCAGGTTGGGGAGTCATCTGCATTTCCATTTTTTCAGATGAGGTTGGCACTTCTGTTAGAAGTTTGCGAATATACCCGATGGATTGCAACACCTCTTTTCTTCTGATTTGCACCCGCGAATAGACATCACCATGGCGTTTAAGGATCGGCACATGGGCTAACTCAGGATAGAGGCAATACGGATGAGAACTCCGGATATCTCTATTCAGATTAGTCATTCGCGCTGCCATACCAACCGCACCAATAGCTGTCGCATCATCATTGGATACCACACCGGTTCGCTCAAAGCGGGACAGCGCACTGGGTAAGTCAAATAATTTCGCACACATCTCATTATAATCCGGTTCCAACACATCCAATACCTGTTTGAGTCGTTCGGCCAATGCCTGTGTGAAAGGAAATGGGTTACTTCCCGGTCTGATCAGCCCTTTTGCCAATCTGCTCCCCCCCCATTCCTGTAGGAAATTAATGATTGGCGTACGTAACCGACCAAAGACCGAACTACCTAATTGATAGGCGATATCGGTACATACTCCGCTAAGATCACCAATATGAACAGCCACCCGTTCGAGTTCCAGAGCCAATGTACGTGAGAATGCGATATCACGGGAAACATCAACTCCACAGAGGCTTTCCCAAATATGGGCAAATGCGACACTGTGACCTACCACCGTATCACCGGCTATGTTTTCCGAGAGGGTGGCACGCTGAAGTAGTTTCTTCTTTGCAAGAAAGAGTTTTTCAATGCCTCTGTGCTGATAGCCCAATTGGATCTCCAGATGCAGGATCTGTTCGCCGTTACAGATAAACCGGAAATGACCGGGCTCTATGATTCCGGCATGAATAGGTCCGACACCTACTTCATGCAATTCTTCGCTTGCAATCGTATAAAATGGATAATTCTGTATCGTTTGTATCGTATCCGGACGATCTGCCGGATAGCGTACAGGCTTTAGCCAGGGATGATCCAGATAGTTCAGACCTAAGTTTTCATGAATCTCCCGCTCAAATCGTTCAAAGCACAACATCTCTTTGGTGAACGATGCAAGTTGCTGCCCTTTCTGAACCTTACAGGAAGAGACCAATATTTCGTGCGTCATGTCGTCGGCAATACAACAAATAAGTTTCACGAAGTTGCCTTCTGCAACCCCGAAATAACTCACACAATGCCTTTCTGTACGTCCGGAAACCAAACCCACATTCAAATCCAAAAAGGACAAATAGGTACTCTCCGGTATCTCCTTCATCAAAAGGGTCTGATTGTTTCGTATGTTTGTATAGTTCATATTATCTCCTTTTTATACTAATTATGGCAGGTACTTGATACTCTCGTTAATCATATCCACGAAAACCGCCGGAGGGTTTAATCCCAGATAAGCAGCTCCCGCCAGTAAGATAAATTGAAAAGCAGATCTCCAGGGATTAATACGCGCTACATTCGTTTCGTCAAAACCGACAACCGGAGAATATAATATCTTGAAGAAATTCTTGGCTAGTGACCAGATAATCAGGGTCAGCAGCAATAATACAAGGATCAATAAGACCAGATGATTGGCCTCAAACAGGGATCGGAAAATAAGAAACTCACTCACAAACAACCCTGAAGGAGGCATTGCTGTCACACTGATAAAGGCAAGAAGTATCACCATAGCACCGGTGGTGTTATATTTAAAGTAATTGCCCATCTGATAAATATCCTTTGTATCAAACGTCTTATACAACTGGTTATATTGGAAGAAAAGGCTTGACTTAACGAATGCATGCAACACAACATGTAATATGGCGGCATAATATCCTATACCTCCGGCGGCAATACCCAGCATGACCAATCCCATGTGTTCGACACTGGAGTAAGCCATCATACGCTTGATATTCTTGACTTTTATCATGTAAACGGCAGCAATGAACAACGATAAAAAGGCGGCTATTCCGACGACCATGCTAGCCCAGTGGAATAAGGATGTATTAGCAACTACCACATACGTGCGAAAGATACCAACGAAACCCATGCACATCATGATACTGGAAAATAAAGCAGCAGCAGGTCCGGGAGCCTTGTCCTTCGCATCCACTCCTGCCGTAAACATCGGAAAAAGTCCCAGCTTTGCCGTAAAGCCTGTAAAAATAAACAGGAAGGCAAACCGCAACCACAACGGATCAATCAGGGAACTATTGGCTAGCAGGTTCTTGTAGGACAAATCTGTTGAACCGGCGCTTTCCATTGACAAACTTAAAAACAGAATGCCTATATAGACAAAGGTGATGCTGACAGCACAAATAAACACGTATTTCCAGGTTCCCTCCAATGCCAGCTTATTGCGGTGATGATAAATCAGGGCGGAGGCGCATAAGGTTGTTATTTCTGTAAAGATCCACATCACGGCAATATTATTAGCCAAAAATGAAGCACTGACAGCTGCAATCAGTACAGTTAATGCTCCCCAGTAAATTGATTTTGAGTCTGGTTTCACTTGACTGTCTTCAATGTAAACATAACTATAATACACCGCCGGAATGGAAATGATGGTTGCCGTGAGCAGCATAATCATTCCCAGCGAGTCGAACGTGAAATAATGGATCGAGGATTCGTTATAATGAAAGCAGGCATAAACGGTGAATGCGCATTGCAAAACAAGGAACAAGCAAACCAGGGAGTAGTTGAGTGCATTTCCACGATTGAAGAAAAGTACGGTTCCAATGAGGAGAGCACTTATGAGGTATATCAGTATCATAAATTCAGTTCAAATTTAGCATCAGTGATTAATAGTCTTTCAGATTAGAAAGTTGATCTACATCGATATCTTTAAATACATCTCCGATTTTGTTTAAGAAAATACCCAGAATAAGCACACTCGCAAATATATCAAGCATAATACCCAGATTGACCAGCATCGGCATTTCACTTCCTACGGCTAGTGACAATACAAAAACTCCGTTCTCAATGATCAGATAACCCATGACATGTGTGATGATTTTGCGTCGTGAGGCAATAAAATAGAGTCCGGTAAATAGCGTTGAGAGTGCAACCACAAAAAACATCTTATCTAAACTACCTTCCTTCATCGTACGGGAAAGAAGGATAGTCACAATCACAATAACGGTGGTAATGATCAACGAAACAAAATTGGGAACGAAGGGTTCTGCTTCACGGGTAATATGATTGCGCTTCAGCACATAATTTAAGAAGAGAGGCACGGCGAGTGACTTAAAGATAATAGTCTCGAGAAGTATTAAGATCAAATTGAGGGTATTGATGTTTTTCAACTCCAGAAATGCCACAAAGAAAAGCATGATACCTTGAAATGCCAGTACATTTACATACGTCGACATGCGGTTGGCAATAGACAGATAAAAGAGTGATATCAAGAAAATGATGAGCAGAACGTGTAACATAAATCTTTACTATTAATAAGTTTTACATCTCTCCGGAATTGACAGTGTATTAAATAAACTTTCCCGCGATAAGCAACGCTCCAAAGAACACAAGCAAGGATACGGAAGAAAGCACAACAATAAATTGCGCATTGTGATTCATTCTGAATCGCGCCATAAACGATTCAATCATTCCAATCACAAATGCCAGAAAAGCTTGAATCGCAAAAAACATCGGGATAGCATAGCCATACGCTATTGTACCGCTGAAGAGATTGAAGATGATGGCACCATAAATGGCAAATTTCAGATAGCCTGTCGACAAGATCAAACCCAGATCAAAACCACTGTTATCCAGAATCATGACTTCGTGCACCATCGTTAGTTCGAGGTGCGTATTGGGATCATCAATGGGCATACGGCTATTTTCAATCATCGCAATCAGCAAAAAGACAAATGCTGCCATCACTGCCAACGCGTAACTGATGGAGGAACCGAAGTGTAATGCTGCAAATATTTCCTGAAAAGAAGTATAACCCGTCAGCAACGATAACGAACCCATGAGAATAAAAAGTGCAGGTTCGGCGAACATCGAATAGAGTGACTCCCGGCTGGCGCCCATCCCTTCAAAACTACTGCCGGTATCCATGGCACCGATGATGCTGAAAAACTTCCCGATACCGAGCACGTATGCAAAGAATACGAAGTCGCCACTGAAACTCAAGACTCCTTTGGATTGACCGAAGGGAACAACCAGCAGAGCCACAAATACAGATGCAAAATATATGACAGGCATCATCTGAAAGACGAAGCTGATCGTTTCGCTATAGACTGCTCCTTTCTTGAACAGCCGGATGACATCTTTGATTGGCTGAAAGATGCCCGGACCTTTACGTCCGGAAGCAATACTCTTGGTACGGATGATGATACCCGTAAAGAAAGTGGCGGCCAGGGTGATTAATAAGATGGATAGCATACTTATAATTGCTTAAAAGATTCGATGAATAAGAGAACGCCGTCATAGATCAAAGGGAGAAGAATCACTGAAATGATAAAGAGTATCCCGTATAAGATATAAAACTGCAATTTCCCGTTTTGGAAAAAGAGGAACAGACTCAAAAACTCCTTGAACTTACGGATCGGATAATCTATCAATCCTTGTTCGATGATATCATATGGATGAGTCTCAAGATGCGCCTCTGCAGGAAAGATACCCTCCACCTCTTTTTCTTTCCGGTGTATGAGAAATAAAGCTCCAAAGAGTTTGGTGTATGTCATTACAAATGAACTTGCTGTGTATTGAATCTTTGCTGTCGGAGCTGTATATCCGCAGCCCCAGGTCGGTGATAGGATGATGGTTCTCTTTCGTAGGACTAATCTTCGTATTCCCCACAGTGAGGCAACCACTGCCAATAAAATCCAGTTGGCCTTACTGATTGAAAGCATCACTTCGATGCCCTTGCCCTGAAAAGAGGTAAAAGGTAATTGATGCAAGTTGGTAAATTGCTGAACCGGAGTGAAAAGTAAATCAAGAAATATCTGAGGAAAGAGTCCGATAAAAGTGATCAAAGCAGCAATTACATAGAGTGGAAGTAATTGGTACGAAGAGACTTCTTTCACTTCATGATGAATCGTGTGTCGCGGACTTCCTAAGAATACCACTCCAAAAGCCTTGGTGAAGCACATCAAGGCAAGTCCTCCTATCAGAGCCAAGCCTGTTATAGTAAATATAATTGCGAATAAAGAGACCATCTGAGCATCATGAATCGCACCAAACAATCCGGAATAAATAATAAACTCAGAAATAAACCCATTAAATGGAGGCAAACCGCAGATAGCCAATGCTGCAATAAGGAACAGGATACTGGTGTGGGGCATCTTCTTTACCAATCCTCCCAGTTTCTCTATATCCAGCGTGTGTGTTGCCTGATAGACATTACCTGCCGTAAAGAATAAAAGAGACTTGAAAAGCGAATGATTCAACGTGTGAAGTAAAGCACCTGCAAAGCCGAGCGAACAAAGGATCGGATTGTTTGTACCCAGTCCGATACAGCCCAATCCAATGCCAATACCGATAATACCTATGTTTTCAATGCTATGATACGCAAGTAATTTCTTCAGATTATGCTGCAGGATCGCCAACATGACACC
>DATCIB010000256.1:0-3337 GCA_036508045.1 Bacteroidales bacterium | reverse complement strand
GCTTGTGCCATCATTATCGTGCATGATGCCATTTACATTACCAAATCCGGTGCTGGATCCATTATTGCTTCCGACATGACCTGTAACTTGCGAGATGCCCGTATTGCTAACTTCTCCATTCGTGGAGAAAAGAGCAAAATCAGCCACAGTACCCAGATCAATTGCCTGTCCGAAATTTGCATTCGGCATTAAAAACAATAAAGCTGTAGTCAATGTCATAAGTAGTTTTGTTTTCATAATCGAAGATATTACATTGAGAAAGAGTTTTCCCAACGATACAAAGGTATCGCTGCACGACAGATATTCTGTTACACAATGATTGGCATAAGTTACATGATTCACATATTGAGAGTGTGGGCTAATAGGAAAAATGAAAGACAGAGACCTTTTTCAAGGACCTCTGTCTTATCAGGAAAATACACACGATTAAAGTGTCGTTACTTAGGGACAATATCAATAATTACTGTTCGGTTATAAAACCGTTCTTCCGGATACTTGTTTGCGAATGGAGATGCACTCTGATCATTGCCATAGCCTGATACATCAAAGCTTACATCATTACGCCCAATCTTTGTTAATCCATTATTTAATATCTCTTTGACATCATTGGCACGTTGCAGGGATAACTTCTGGTTGTAAGTATCATCACCGATAACATCTGCATGTCCGTGAATAATGACTTTTGCTCCATTAGGTATTTGAGGAATGACGACTTCCGTTAGATATTTTGCGTATTCCGGATTTGCTATCTTGTTGTCAAACTCATAAAGAATACTGAATCTGGTGCTGCTCACGTTTTCAGGAGCTGCCCATAATGTCATGTGTACAGTAGTATCCTTCAATATCTCTTGACCCTCTTTGCTGTTGCCAACCATTTGTACCTTATAGTTACCCTCCTTGCGTGTTCCCATTATTTCTTTACCAGGGATGCTGACTTTTTCTTGGGTATACGGTCCGAAGCGTTTTACAGCGCCTGATTCGTCGGTAATAATCATCGTCCATGACTGGAAAGCATTGCGCGATCCTTCCGCTTCAAATGTAACATAGCTGTCATATGGGGCAACTTGTACTACATCCATTGATACTGGTTTTAGCGGAGCATCCGGTCCACTTTGAAATTCCATCAACAGTTCGGGATTGCTACTTTCAATAGAGACTCTGCGATCGCCTTCACGCAAGAGAACGATTTCTTTGGAATCAGCTCTTCTTACGGATGGAATCTTTGGTTTGTTTCTTCCTTCTACTGTAATTCTTGAAGGGTTAATCTCAAATAGATTTACCAGATAACTCTTCACAGAATTTGCCATTAAAAGTCCGTCATCAGGTCCTTTTTCTGATGAACCTACCAAGTTGACTGTTGTACCGGGGTTCTTACTCATCCGCTCACCAAGGATATTAAGTATGTTGTAATATACTGTCATCTGACGTTCAGAGCGTCCTGCGAAATCTTCGGGAACAGACATCGACATGTCATCTTCTTTAAAATCTTTCACCTGATTGTTATTAAGCTTCACATATCGGTTAGGGATTTCTGTTGAACCTAAATCAAAGAATACATAATTACGAAGCGGAAATATTTCATGAACTCTGCGCTCAGCCACTATGTTTTCAGGCGAACTGACCTTGAAGTTTACTGTATTATCCACTACTGCTATCGGTGCAACATAAGCATCCCTTATGATTTTATGTCCGGTGCCAATCTTTAAAGAAGCACCTACCCTGAGAGTCGTAATATTCAACGTCTCAATACTACGGGGATCCTGTCCAAAGTAGGGTTGAAAAGAGACAAAAGGTGAAAAGACTAATTGTGTCTTGCTGCTACCCGGTGTAAGATGGATATCATAACCGGCACCAATCTGCATCGAAATCAGATTCTCACGTGTATTGCTGAGATCTCCTTCTACTGCTGCGCTCGCCAATTGATCGGGAATACTCGGATTCAAACCCATTTGATACTTAAATGACTTGGAATAATTGAACGCAAATCGCGGACCGGCGTACAAATAAAAGTTTGTCTTGAAAGGTGCAAACCGAATACTAGGTTCAATTGTCAGATAACTTAAGCCGGTAAACAAATCTGCCGGACAATCGCAAGGAGTCGTTATCTGATCAAAAGTTCCCTGACGGTTATCATAACCTGCCTGGAGAATGATTCCCCATCTTGAACTGGCAGGTCTGAATTCAATCATTGGTGCCAGGAACAGACCTACACCAAAACCATCATGAAATGTGGACGGCGAACCAAACCCATCATTTAATTGTTGAGTCGAACCACGATAAAAGTTACCATTTGCACCTCCGGAAACTCCGAAGTACCAAGAGGGTTTTGTATATTCATTCTTTTCCTGTGCCTGTGTTGTCGCTTGAAAGCCAAGGAATACACACATGCAAAGAATCAAGCTTTTTAAGCCGAAGGCATAAGAGAATCGCACAGACTGCGACTCCTTCTTATAAACTGATCTTGTTTTCATATCTTTAATTTTTTATTTTTTGTAATTTAATCCTTTGTATTTTTCTAAAGGAACAGCTGTGCGAACACAGCCGTTCCTTTGATTTTAAATAGTTAAGGTTTAGTTATTTTATTTGTATGAGTCATTACTACAGCACCATTCTTAGCCAGTAGTCTGCCTATGATAGTAGAATACGAATTCATTGTAATGGATGTAAGGGCTAATACATTTCCGTGGAATGAGGTATAGTCGCCTATTGTAGCCGAACTGCCTACTTGCCAGAACACATTATCAGCATTGGCACCACCTGTAAGAATCACGTTACCTCCAGCTCCACCTACAGTTGTAAAGGCTGAGGCTACCTGGAAGATCCAAACTGCATTCGCATCACCTTGTGCATCGAGAGTTAAGTCTCCATTCTGAATTAAGAGAGTTGATGTTGATTTATAGATACCGGGAGCAAGTGTTTTGCCACCCTGATCGCCTTCAACTGTTGCCGGAGCGGGATTACTGGCTCCTTCAAGATAACCATATACTTCATCCCAATCCAATTTTGCTTGAAGCAACATTGCTGCTGTACCCGGAGGAGCTATATCATCGGATGCATAAATGGCTCCGTTATTAAAGGTAGCAGGTGGAAAACCTGTCACTGAAGAACGGACACCCGGAGTAATACCTACATCCAAATCCTTGATGATACTCGCACCTGCATTATTACTAACTCCTACTCCGGCTAAGATACCGAATCGAGAAAGTGACTTAATGTTTATCACTGGAATTATCACAGTAGCTTTTGTCGTGAATGTCCATATATAGTTCTCAACCATATTTACTCCGGCACTGTTCTTGACATCATTGGTTATGGTAGCTGTATATGTTCCGGTCAC
>DATCIB010000255.1:0-10578 GCA_036508045.1 Bacteroidales bacterium | reverse complement strand
TGGTATCACGATACTCAGTTTGCACCTTGTCCCACTCTTCAAAGGAACCATCAAGTTTGATTTTTGTAACCCCTTTTTGTTCGGCAATCGGTCGAATACCTTTGTAACGGCGGATGTTTTGCGCCATCTGCATATAATAGTTATCGGTATAGCCGCCTTTCATCGGATGAATACCCCTATTGAACTCAGAATTATATTGGTCTACAAAGAAGAAAGAATTATCACGTCCGAGCCAGGGAGTCGTTTTACTACCATCCGGCTGATATTTACCGGCCGTCCACTCATTCCAATCGTTGATGTACAAAAACTCTGGATTGGCTTCAAGAGCTTCGTTCCATCGTTCCTGAAAATAGATACCATACCCTTCCGGATGTTCCACAGTCTTGCCCAACCAAGGAACATAGGCTGGTTCCGGCAGATCGTATTCATTCAGTTTCGGTTCTCCATCCTTTCGTGACCAGGACTTGCCGACACCCATATTCTCAGAAGTCATCGTAACAGGATGTTGCGCCGTAGTAACGGCTGCCTCCTCCCGCTTCCCATTATGTGTAGAAAGCAACTCTTCCGGTTTCATTGCTTTTACTTTCGGATCGGCCATGCTGTAGCCAAAACTCCAGTTATCTTCCGTACCTACATAGCGTTTGCCGGCCCACTCGTAATATCCCCACCACATGGTGCGGAGGGTGAAAAAGGTTTTCACCTCCCGGGTATAGTCTTTATAATTTTCTTCTGTATAATCAAGATCACCGTAGTGTGGATGATTTGGATCCGTTTTAGCCAATGGGGCATAATGCGGATTCGGGTTTTTCACACCTCCACCATTCGCATCAAAAGAAGGATTGCCATTGTAAAGCAAAAGTGGCTTTCCATCCCAGTGAAACCATAGGTCTTTGTATTTTTCTTCTTTAAATATCCGGTCATACAGATCCTGGACCACGGTAATGACTGGACCATTGAATGCCCAAAAACAGAATTGAGGCACTTTATTACCTTCGGCTTTCATCTTTTGCATGGTACTGAAAAGGACTTCCCATTCATCCCAATACCTGACTGCATTGGTCACATCCATCACCAGGACATCTACGCCGGCATCGGCAAGCATGGACATATCCTTACGAATCACATACTCATCCTGACTGAGAAAATAGCCCATCTCAGGCTCTCCCCAATGATAGGAGCTTTCGGTCCAAAGTGGATTTTTGGCATCCATTCGTGCTTTGGGGTCCTTTTGCAATACTTTTGTCACATCAGCCGAATAAGGACTTTTGAAATTTGTATAATGGTCTTGTGTATGCCAGGTGATGTAAAAGATACCAACAATGCGCCGTTGATCATTTTTCACTGCTCCAACCTCTGAATTGTCGGGCATAGAACGACCAAGTGCGTCATTGGCAACCCAGGTATCCGGAAAGATATCCCGGTATTCATTTGCCAAAGAAAGAGAATCTTGCTTTGTACTTACCGATGATTCTGTTTGCGTCAAGTGATTCTGAAGTTCTTTGGACTGGCACGTGGTACTATGTATTCCGAACACAACGGCAATAGCCGCTGCCAGATTCAGAAAAGTGGGTGTTTTCATACGTTAGATGTATTTAGTCAATTATTAATACTTATCCAGCTGCGTCTTAAGATATCCTTTCTCTATCCATATCTCTTCTATCTTTTTGAATCTCTCTCTGAAATCAGCATAGTTCTTCGTTTCGTACGGTGTCCATCCACACTCTGCAAGAGCAGCAATTCGGGGAAAAGTCTGATAATAGAGTCTGTCTGTGTTAGGCGTAAATTCACCCCACATCTGACACCCAAAACCATAAATTTTAGATTGATCTTTTGAGGAGACTCCTTCGGGAATAGGATTAAACGAATATGCTTTCTCGAAAGAGATCCCATCATACGAATAATCCAGATAAGTGAACTGACGGTTGGAATTGACAACATCATAGCCTTTTATAATGGCTTTATTCACCAGACTAATCTCCCCATCCCAAAACTGAACAATGGTGCCCGGTGCCAGCTTTTCTGACTGACTTGCTTGTACATTTGCTTCTCCGCGGATATTATCACCGGTAATCTCATTCCATCCAATCATTCGGCAGCCCTTGGATGCCAGATATGTAGACAGACGGTTATTGGCATAAAGCTGCAGATCTGAATAGGTCGGGATATTCTTTTCTTTCATGAAACTCGTAACCTCCTCTGAATTTTGCCAATGAGAGTAATTAGCCTCATCTCCACCTATATGAATAATCTTTGAAGGGAATAATTGATTGACTTCATCAAGCACATTATGAATGAAAGCCTCCACTTTCGGATCTGTCACATTGTAAAGATCTCCCCATACGGCCTTATTATCTTTACGGCTTGAGGAACCCAACCACGGATATGCAGCGATGGAAGCCGAAGCATGACCGGGAACTTCTATCTCTGGAATTATTTTTATGCCACGGTCGCCGGCATATTTTACAACCTCACGGATTTCATCCTGCGTATAATACATCTTACGATTGGGATATGTACTGTCCCATTGTTGCGGAGTGAGATTCGGTGTTGTATAATCCCGTTTCGATCCCACAGATGTCAGTTCGGGATATTTCTTTATCTCGATTCTCCATCCCGGATCATCCACCAAATGCCAGTGGAATGTGTTCATCTTCAAACGTGCCATCTCGTCCAGCAATCCTTTCACGACCTGCATTCCTTGAAAATGGCGGCTTTCATCCAACATAAAAGCACGCCAGGGGAATTGGGGACTATCTGAGACAGCACATCCTGAAATAATTATCTTGCCATTGTTCTTTACCGTCAATTGCCGCAACGTCTGGATACCATAAAGAAGACCTTCTTTCGAATTGGCCGTGATGGTCACTTTATCGGCAGCAACCGATGGGAGGACGGTTAACTTATAGGCTTCATTGGTTCCGGGAAACTTCTTTTCTAACTTTACGACAAGTGTAGCCTTCTTTTCATTCTTAACATACTCCGGAGTTAGTCCGGATTCTTCGAATATAGAAGTGATATATCCGACGTTCAAGGAGGCTTTTTTATCGAGATAGACCTTTATACGTCCATCTTTCAATACAAGGAAGGAGTGCAGAGGTTGAATACTTTTGGGCTGAGGAAGAACTGAAATGTTAGTTTCTTGAGCGTGCAAATTACTTGAAAATAAGAATGTTAAACAAATGATTAAAGTAAAGCACTTTTTGAAGGATACATTTCTTTTCATGTTGAATGAATTATATGATTTTTAATGGTAATGGTGCAAAGTTATGCTTTATGCAATTGGGAGTACTATGAATTTTGATCGAATTACTGTCAATTCTGACAATTGAAAAGCATCTTCATCATTGGTAAAATTAAAAAAGTATTGTATGTTTGTACATTGATACTTAATTAACCTATTTGAGATGAACACCATCGAGGATCACATTATCCATGAAATAACGCCTTTGTCTGATAAGGACTGCTTTTATATTGCCGAGCGTTACAAGAAAGAGTTCACTTATCCCATTCATTGCCATCAGGAGTTTGAACTAAATTTCGTGGAAAATGGGTCCGGCGTAAAACGTATTGTCGGTGATTCAGTGGAGGTTATCGGAGACTATGACCTGGTACTGATTACAGGGAAAGACCTGGAGCATACCTGGGAACAGCACGAATGTCGCTCAAAAGAGATTCGTGAAATAACGATACAGTTCTCTTCCGATCTGTTTTTCAAAAGTATCATCCATAAGAATCAGTTCGATAGTATACGCAAGATGTTGGAGCAGGCACAAAAAGGACTCTGTTTTCCGATGTCTGCCATCCTCAAGGTCTATCCTCTGATCGACAAACTCGCTTCAGAGAGTGAGGGCTTTTATTCCGTGATAAAGTTCCTTACCATACTCTATGAGCTTTCACTTTATAACGATGCCCGTACCCTGGCCAGTACGTCATTTGCAAAGACGGACATTCATTCCGACAGCCGGCGGGTGCAAAAAGTGCAGGATTATATCAATGAACATTACCGGGAAGAAATACGGCTCTCGAAACTTGCGGATCTTGCAGGGATGACTTCTGTGTCATTCAGTCGTTTCTTCAAACTCCGCACAGGCAAGAATCTATCCGAATATATCATAGACATTCGTTTGGGCTATGCCACACGCCTGCTTGTTGACTCCACTCAGACCGTAGCAGAAATCTGTTATGATTGCGGCTTTAATAACATTTCCAACTTCAACCGACTCTTTAAAAAGAAGAAAGGATGTGCTCCGAAAGAGTTCCGCGATAATTACAGGAAAACGAAGAAGATTATTTGATTTCCAGCAATCTTTTTACAGGGAGGTTAAGATAGTGTCATCAATGGATAAATAAAGTGTAGAATGTGGATCAGGGAGTGTCTACATTTGCACTCATAAAATATTGACATTCGATAGTACTATTAACATCATACAGTATGAAACATCTTCTATCCGTTTTCTTCTTCCTATCTTTCTTTCTAGGAAGTTCTATGGCACAAAAGTCCTCTCCTTATATCCATGTGGATAATGGCCATTTTGTGCGTAATGGATCGCCTTACTATTATATCGGAACAAATTTCTGGTATGGTGCAATTCTGGGATCAGAGGGTGAAGGTGGAAACCGGGCGCGACTGATCAAAGAACTGGACTATTTACAGTCTCTGGGAATCGACAATCTGCGTGTCTTGGTTGGCGCCGATGGAGAGAATGGTGTAAAGTCGAGAGTGGAGCCTACCTTGCAAAAGTCTCCCGGGATATATAATGATACCATTCTTGCCGGACTGGATTATTTGATGCAAGAGCTGGGCAAACGCAAAATGGTTGCTGTCCTTTATTTAAACAACTCATGGGAATGGTCTGGTGGATATTCCCTGTATCTTCAGTGGGCCGGTTATGGTAAAGCAGCTGTTCCTTCCATTGACGGATGGAATGCATACATGGCTTATGTAAAACAATATCAGCAGTCCGACTCGGCAAAGGCTCTGTTTCGGAATCATGTGAACTATATCATTACCCGCACAAACCGCTATACAGGAAAGAAGTATGTGGATGATCCTGCAATCATGTCGTGGCAGGTTGGCAATGAACCACGTGCTTTCTCTAATGAAAACAAAGCACCTTTTGCACGCTGGATTGCCGATGTGGCTGCTCAAATCAAGAGTCTGGACAAGAACCACATGGTATCTACCGGTAGTGAAGGGTTACATGGCTGCGAAGAAGATCTGCAACTCTTCGAACAGATTCATGCTGTGAAAGATGTTGATTATATAAATATTCATGTATGGCCTTACAATTGGGGATGGGTTGGAAAAAATAACATCGTAGAAAAGCTGGCGCTTGCCAAGGAGAACACGAAAGCATACGTGGAACAACATATGGCTATTGCACGTAAATATCAGAAACCACTCGTGATGGAAGAGTTCGGTTTTCCAAGAGATGGTTTCCAGTTTGGCAAAGAGAGTACGACGGTTTCCCGTGACTCCTATTATCAATATGCATTTGAACTGATTATTGCCGATAAGAAAGCGAACGGCTTGTTTGCAGGATGTAACTTTTGGGGGTGGGGTGGGTTCGCCAATCCGTCAACAGAACATGCCTTTTGGCAAAAAGGAGACGATTACAGCGGTGATCCGGCTCAGGAAGAGCAAGGCTTAAACTCTGTCTTTGCAACTGACAAGACGGTACAAGTAATAAAAGAATCTATACTGAAACTTAATGGGGTCGGAACCTCTGTCGCCAACAAGGCGACAGGAGCTGTTACTCTAACCAAAGAGACACAACAATTGCTGAAGAACTTGCGGAAAATGCATACCACGGGATTTATGTTTGGTCATCAGGATGACACAGCTTATGGCATCGGATGGGATGGAGACAAAAACCGCTCCGATGTGAAGAGTGTATGTGGCGATTATCCAGCTGTGTGTGGCTGGGACCTGGGACACATCGAACTGGGAGATGAGAAGAACCTGGACAACGTCCCTTTCGATCGAATACGGCAGGATATAATCGCACAATATAATCGTGGTGGGCTTAACACGGTCACCTGGCATCTGAATAACCCGCTGACCGGCGGGGATGCATGGGATGTCAAGGACAAGGGCGTGGTAACATCTATTCTTCCGGGAGGAGAGAAACATGAATTGTATCTGAGCTGGCTCGATAAGGTTGCTCTCTTCTTCAATTCACTCACGACAGCCGATGGGACAAAAGTTCCCGTGCTTTTCCGCCCATTTCATGAACATACCGGAAGCTGGTTCTGGTGGGGCCGCAATCTTTGCACGACTGAGCAGTACAAAGAGTTATGGATCATGACTCATGAGTATCTCAGCTCAAAGGGCGTTGATAATTTACTGTATGCCTATGCTCCGGGAACCGAAACAAAAGAGATCTATATCGAACGCTATCCGGGTGATGAGTATGTGGACCTGATTGGCTTCGACAACTATCCAAGTGACGGGAGCGAACGAAGCACAGAGAATTTTAAAAAGCAGATGACGTCCGTGCTGACCTATCTGACAGAACTTGGCAAAGAGCATGACAAACCGATTGCTGTTACTGAAACCGGATTGGTCACAATACCTGCTGAGCGTTGGTGGACAGAAGTGCTCTTTCCTTTGATGGATCGTTTTCCTGTGACCTATGTACTGGTATGGCGCAATGCATTCAACCGTGCAGACCATTTCTATGCACCATATCCGGGTCAGGTTTCGGCAAAAAACTTCGTAGAATTCTATAAGATGCCGAAGACGTTGTTTTGCAAAGATGTAACTAATTTGTACAAATAAGAACTTAAAGATTGACTGAATAAACCATAGGAATGTATGAATCAGTTTAAGATTAAAATCTCAAAGATATTGTCACAACATGAAGTGTTGTTGGCACGGAATAATGAACCCGAAGAAGAGGTCAATGGCCTATTTACCCGTTATAAGCAACCGGTATTAACAGCTGCTCATACTCCTCTGTTCTGGAGATATGATATGGACGAAAAGACGAATCCGTACTTCATGGAACGGATTGGGATGAATGGAGTCTTTAATGCAGGAGCTATCAAATGGAATGGGAAGTATATACTTGTGGCCCGCGTGGAGGGAACAGATCGTAAGTCTTTCTTTGCTGTGGCTGAGAGTCCGAATGGTATCGATCAGTTCCGTTTTCGGGATTATCCGATTACCATGCCCGACACGGAAGACCCCTCTACTAATATCTATGACATGCGCCTTACTGCCCACGAAGATGGATGGATCTATGGAATCTTCTGTGCGGAACGTCGCGATCCGAAAGCTCCGGTGGGTGATCTCTCATCGGCAACAGCTACTGCCGGCATTGCACGGACGAAAGATTTGATTCAATGGGAACGGCTACCTGACTTGCAGACAAAGAGCCAACAACGGAATGTGGTGCTTCATCCTGAGTTTGTGAATGGGAAGTATGCACTGTATACCCGTCCGCAGGATGGATTTATTGATGCAGGAAGTGGTGGAGGAATAGGTTGGGCACTTCTTGATGACATAACTCATGCCGTAGTGAAAGAGGAGAAGATCATTGATTATCGGTACTATCACACAATAAAAGAGGTGAAAAACGGTGAAGGGCCTCATCCGATTAAGACTTCAAAAGGGTGGCTTCATATGGCTCACGGTGTACGGGGATGCGCTGCCGGACTGCGTTATGTACTCTATCTGTATATGACTTCACTGGAAGATCCTTCTGAACTGATTGCTTCACCGGGGGGGTATTTTATGGCTCCAGAGGGGGAAGAAAGAGTTGGCGATGTGTCTAACGTTCTTTTCTGCAACGGTTGGATTGCCGAAGAAGATGGAAAAGTGTTCATTTATTACGCATCTTCCGATACGCGAATGCACGTTGCCACTTCTACTGTGGACAAACTGGTCGATTATTGTTTGAACACACCGGCAGATGGTCTTACGACCTCCGCTTCGGTGGAGACTTTAAAGAAACAGATTGCGAAGAATCTCACGATTCTGAGAAATAAGTAGTTGAATGAATCTTTGATTCTTTCATTGATGTACTGCCCCAAACATATTAATCAGATTGAATAGCATGATAAAACTGAGTGAAAAGATAGGCTACGGTTTCGGAGATATGGCCTCTTCGATGTTCTGGAAGATTTTTAGCATGTACCTTCTTTTCTTTTATACGGATGTGTATGGTTTGGATCCTGCGGCAGTAGGGACCATGTTTCTGATTACCCGTATATGGGATTCTTTCCTGGATCCTGTTATTGGGGTAATTGCCGACCGGACAGAGACGCGCTGGGGTAAGTTTCGTCCCTATCTGTTTTTTGTGGCTGTCCCGTTCGGACTAGCCGGGGTATTCACCTTCTTCACTCCTGATTTTGATCCTCAATGGAAGTTGGTTTATGCATATATAACTTACACCATGATGATGATGGTGTATTCGGCGATCAATGTGCCGTATGCATCTTTACTGGGTGTGATGACGCCTGATCCCAAAGAACGCACGACGCTCTCTTCTTACCGTATGTTTTTTGCCTATGTGGGAAGTTTCATCGCAGTGCTGCTCATTCAGCCCTTAGTGGAGTTCTTCTCAAAAACAGGAGATACAGTGAATCCTCAACAGGGTTGGTTTTACGGTGTTGCTGTAATTGCAGTAATGTGTGTCATACTCTTTTTGGGATGCTTTGGATGGACCAGAGAACGGATAAAACCAATGAAGAAGCAAGAGAAAGGTTCGTTAAGAAAAGACCTGATCGATCTGTGGCACAATCATCCCTGGTGGATATTGCTTGGTGCAAGCATTAGTACGCTGGTCTTTAACTCAATCCGTGACGGAGCGGCAATCTACTATTTCAAATATTATATTCTGGAAGATAATTCGCTTCAGATAGCTTCCATTGGGGTAACGGTGACGTGGACATCTCTCTATCTGGCGTTGGGTCAGATAGCAAATATGGTAGGTGTCGTACTTGCAGCTCCTGTGTCCAACCGCATTGGGAAGAAATATACATTCATGACAGCCATGTCCCTTGCGACGATATTAAGTATCTTCTTTTTTTGGCTCACACCCGGACAAGTGGTTCTGATTTTTGTATTCCAGACTATGATTAGTGCCTGCGCCGGAATTATTTTCCCCCTTCTGTGGTCTATGTATGCCGATATTGCTGATTACTCCGAACTGAAATGTGGTCGCCGTGCCACCGGACTGATTTTCAGTTCGTCCTCCATGTCACAAAAACTAGGATGGACGCTAGGTGGTGCAGTGACAGGCTGGCTGCTGGCATACTTCGGATTTAAGGCTAACATAATCCAATCGGACACGGCCATAACCGGTATCAAAATGATGCTAAGCTTCTTGCCTGCAATTGGTACCGTGTTCTCTATACTCTTTATCGCATTCTATCCGCTGGGTGAAGAGAAGGTGAAGAAAATAACAGAAGAACTGAAGAGCCATCGTAAAAACTCAAAGGAAGAATGAATAATAGGAAGGATTGGAAGATAGAAGTACAGCAGGTACTTCAGGAAAATATTCTGACTTATTGGCAAGAGAAAATGCTTGATGAGAAATATGGTGGATTCTTTGGACGAAGGAATGGATTAGATGAGCTAATTCCGGAAGCGGATAAAGGAGCGATACTCAACGCTCGTATATTGTGGACTTATTCGGCTGCATACCGTGTATTGAAGAAGGAGGAGTATCTTACAATGGCTACCCGTGCCAAACGATTCTTGATTGACCGCTTTTATGATCATGTCTATGGAGGTGTCTATTGGTCTCTTGATTATAAAGGAGAGCCGCTGGATACAAAGAAACAGATTTACGCGTTGGGTTTTGCCATCTACGGTCTGAGTGAGTTTTACCGTGCCACCGACGATGAAGAGGCACTGGAATATGCTATCAAGCTATTTCATTCGATTGAGAAATATAGTTTTGACCGCGAGAAAAACGGTTACCTGGAAGCTCTTACCCGTGAATGGGAAGAGATCGCAGACATGCGACTCAGCGAGAAAGATGTGAATGAGAAGAAAACAATGAATACGCATCTGCATATCCTGGAGCCTTATACAAACTTATATCGTGTATGGAAAGACGAAAGACTGAAGGAGCAAATTAAGAATCTGGTACTTATCTTTCTGGAAAAGATCATCCATAAAGAAACGAATCACCTCCAACTCTTTTTTGATGAGGATTGGCATAGCAAGGACAAATGTATCTCATACGGACACGACATAGAGGCTTCATGGCTTATTCATGAAGCTGCCCTAGAGTTAGGTGACAAAGAGTTGCTGGAGAAGGTTGAGGCGGTTGTACCCCGGATAGCTGCCGCCGCTGGTGAGGGACTTCGTCCGGATGGGGGAATGATCTACGAAAAGTATCCTGAGGAGGGTACGGAAGATGGTGCACGCCACTGGTGGGTACAAGCTGAGACAGTCATTGGATATGCGAATCTCTATCAACACTTCCAACACATAGAGGATCTTGAGCGGGCACAGAAGTGTTGGAAATATATCCAGACTCATTTACTGGATCGTGAAAATGGCGAGTGGTACTGGAGCATTAACCCTGACGGTACAGTAAACACAGTGGACGACAAAGCCGG
>DATCIB010000254.1:0-3624 GCA_036508045.1 Bacteroidales bacterium | reverse complement strand
TTTTTTAAGTTCGTCAGCATTCATCTTTGTATTATCGATTGCGTGCCAGGCAAAAATAATATATCCCAGAACAAAAGGAATAATCAAAGAAACCCATGCCATCACTCTCAACGTGAACAGGCTTGATGAACTGTTATTAATGGTCAGCGAACTCTGCATATTAACGAGGGAAGGGTAATAAGCCGTATTATTGAATCCTGCCAAAAGAAACAGTGCTAGTACGGTTAGAATTGTACCGATGCCTGTCCACCAGATGCCTCGAATGTAGGACGATGAGGTGAGTGTTCGTACAATTCCAGTCAGCACGCTCAATACTCCCGCAACAAAAATAAGAGCTACCGCTGGCAGAGCAATCAGATTGTGAAGATACTTGTAGGCTTCAGGATAGATTATTCCATCTTTGGGATTAACAGCGAGTCCGGTAGCAAAAAGTAAGTGAACGACAAAAGCCAGAAAGAAGACCAGAAACAAGATAGTATAAGGCAAAAGCGATTTACGGCATCTGTCAATAATCGTTCTTTCTGATACCGAATTGAGGAAATAGAGGATACCCTGGATGCGGGCAAGGAAAAAGACGGCCAAGCCAAGAGCTACATTCCAAGGATTAGCTACAGCTTCTAACCCGTACCATGGAGATGCCCAATAAGAGATGACCGGCATGGATGCAGAGAGTATGGCTCCTTTATCAACCACAAACGGAGCCCCGTTAAAGAACGTGCCAACAGCAGTGCCGAGCAGAATCGGTCCGGCAAAACCGTTAAACATCAGGAAGTAGCGAAAGGTTTTGTTGCCTAGTAAGTTCCCTTTATGAGCTTGAAATTCATACGATACAGCTTGCAAGATAAAACTGAGGAGAATCAGCATCCATACCCAGTACGCCCCACCGAAACTTGTGGAATAAAAAAGAGGAAACGAAGCAAAGAATGCACCTCCAAATGTGACAAGCGTGGTAAATGTGAATTCCCATTTACGACCTGTCAGATTGATCAACATCCGCTGTTCCTGTTCATTCTTTCCAAGAGAAAAGATCATTGATTGTCCTCCCTGTACGAAGAGAAGAAAGACGAGCAGTCCACCAAGCAGAGAGATGATAAACCACCAGTATTGTTGTAAGAAAATAAGAGTTGTATTCATAATTGATTTCCTTATTTAAGAGTTTAAAGTCATTCTTTTTCCGGACCTTTCTTTATTTCCTTCAGCATGATTCGTATTTCTGCTATCAGAAGAACGGTAAATAAAACAACAAACACGAAGAATGTTGTTTGAACAGAGGAGACTCCCAGACGTGAGATGGCTGCACAGTTGGGCAGTACATCCTGAATTGCCCAAGGTTGTCGACCTGCTTCTGAGACGATCCAACCTGCTTCTCCAGCGATATAGCCAAAGGGGATTGTTATTATTCCAATCCATTGAAGGCATTTACTGGAAAGCCATTTATTCTTGTAACAAGCCATCAGGACGAATGCAAAGAAAAGGATGAAATAGCCGCCCAGTCCCACCATTACCCGAAAAGCATAAAAGTTTAATGGAACACTGGGTATCAGTTCTTCCGGTTTATTGATGTAGCCATATCCAAAGTAGGGATAGTTTACCTTCAGTAAGTTTCGGTTTAGTTGCGCTCTCTCCGGATTTTCTTCTTTTATTGCTTCCTGATAGTGCGCAAGAGCATCAATCGCTATACGTCCTTTCTTCATCTTCTCAGCGGCTGAAAGAGCAGGGCCATTTGCTGTAGGATATCCTCCATCAATCAGGTCTTTAATCCCTGGTACGAAGGTATCAACATCTCTACCAACCATCAAAGAGAGCATATTGGGTATTTCAAGTTTTAGAAGTACGGGAGGGATAGAGTCGTTGTATGCTTCCTTATCCGGATTAATGACACCGATAGCAATTAGTCCCTGTCTGGTATTTCCCTCATACAAAGCTTCCATTGCCGCAAGTTTCATCGGTTGTACTTTGCCAACATTGTAAGCGGATCCATCTCCGGATATAGCGCAAAGCACAGAAGCTGTCAATCCAAACCATGCGGCAATCTTCAGACTTGCGACAGCAAATTCAGTTTCTCTTTTCTTTAACAAGAACCAGAAGCTGATTCCAGCCACAAAAACTGCTCCCAATACCCAACCGGAAAGGACCGTATGTATGAATTTATTAACTGCAACGGGTGAAAAGGCGATAGCAAAGAAGTCATTCATCTCATTACGTACAGTATCAGGATTAAACTCCATGCCGACAGGATATTGCATCCAGGCATTAGCAACCAGAATCCACCATGCGGATAGAGTCGCTCCAATAACAGTGAGCCATGTGGAAGCAAGATGAAACTTCTTACTCACTTTGTTCCATCCAAAATACATGACAGCTACAAATGTTGATTCCATAAAAAAGGCTAGTATGCCTTCTATTGCAAGAGGAGCCCCGAAGATATCTCCTACAAACCAGGAATAATTGCTCCAATTTGTGCCAAATTCGAATTCAAGAATGATTCCGGTGGCAACGCCGATCGCAAAGTTGATGCCAAACAGCTTCATCCAAAACTTAACCGTACGCTTCCAGAAGAGGTCTTCTGTCACATAATAGGCTGTTTCCATCAGGGCCATGATAAGGCCCAACCCCAAAGTAAGTGGAACGAATAGCCAGTGATACATGGCTGTTAAAGCGAATTGCGCCCGTGACCAGTCAATCAGAGAGGGATCGATCATTTCATTCATAACAAGATATTTAAGGGTTTGCGCGTTTGATTAATTCAGTGGAAATATAATCCTGTTTATCTTCCGGCGAGTTTTTGTTATTCTCTTTCAAGAAGTTCGGAAAAAAGAAGATTCTTAGGATGAAGAACATGATCGCCAGTTTTATCAGGATAATAGCCCAAAGCGTTTTGCCAAGGTCCATACTTCGAAAACCTTCGGTATAAAACAATATTATTTTACGGATTGGCCCCATCATTATACTTCTTGAAAAAGCAAACATACATGTTTTGATTAAATTATCCAACAAATAAAGACTTTTAGTTTCATGATGTTCGAATCAACCTAAATAATTAACTTTGTGACCTTATATAATAATGGATATGGAATCAATGAAATGGGAGAAACTCATCTCTGCCAAGCGCTTTGGGATGGAAGATTATCAGGACGAGCACTCTCATGAACGCACTTTATTTCAAAGAGATTACGATCGTTTGATATTTTCCGCACCCTTTCGAAGGTTACAAAATAAAACCCAGGTCTTTCCTCTTCCCGGCAGTGTCTTTGTTCACAATCGTTTGACCCATAGTCTTGAAGTTTCAAGTGTAGGACGGTCCTTAGGAACGCAGGTATCCCAAAAGTTACAGGAGAAATATCCGTCGTCGCTTCATCCGAAGTTGGCAGAGATTGGTTCTATTGTCTCGACAGCTTGTCTGGCGCATGACCTCGGCAATCCCCCTTTCGGTCATTCCGGCGAAAGTGCTGTTTCATCCTATTTTCAGGAAGGAAATGGAACTAAATATGCCCCTCTCGTTACTGAGGAAGAGTGGCATGATCTGATTCATTTTGAAGGAAACGCAAATGCATTCCGTTTGCTTACCCATCAGTTCAGGGGACGTCGAAAAGGAGGGTTTGCCATGACATATTCTACGCTTGG
>DATCIB010000253.1:0-9974 GCA_036508045.1 Bacteroidales bacterium | reverse complement strand
ACCACCACTGGCCGCTGAAGTGCCGACTCCTGCATGGCCATACTGGTCATATCTTTCCTTCTTAGTCTGGTCGCTTAGTACTTCATACGCTTCGGCTGCCTCCTTGAATTTCTCTTCCGCCTCTTTGTTACCCGGGTTCTTGTCCGGGTGATATTGAATTGCTTTTTTTCTGTATGCTTTTTTTATCTCTTCAGCCGTCGCACTTTTGGATATCTCCAGTATCTCGTAAAAATCTCTCTTTGTAGCCATCTTTTGATTGTTCTTTAATTATTCACCTACAATCACTTTTGCAAAACGGATCACTTTCTCATTCAGGAAATATCCTTGCTGGAGACAATCGATGATTTTCCCTTTCAACTCCTCTTGGGGAACAGGAATCACGGTCACTGCTTCGTGATAATCAGCATCATAAGGTTGTCCGATACATTCCATCTGTTTGACATTGCTTTGTTTCAGATATGTCTGAAACTTTGCGTATATGAGATTCACTCCTTCCATTTCTGCAGGTGAAACAGTACTCTTACTCATTACCTGAAGCGCTCTTTCAAAATCGTCGATAATAGGAAGTAAGGCTGTCAGAGCATTTTCTCCACCATTCTTTATTAATTCAGATTTTTCTTTCAACGTCCGTTTGCGGTAGTTGTCAAAATCTGCTCTCAAACGCAGGTACGTATCATTCAGTTCGTCGTATTTATCAGAAAGCTCTTTCATTGGATCTTTCGTAGTTTCTGTAGTCATAGTTGCCTCTTGCGCAGTTTGATCCTTCAGTACTGGTTCCTGCTGTTCAGTCTTAACTTCCTTCACCTCTGTCTCAGCATTAGACGTTTTCTTATTCATAAATATCTTCTTTAATTGTATAAACTGTTTCATTGATTCTGTTCGTACAAATTCAATGCCAGCTTGACAGTGATAGTCTTTTTGGCAGGTGATTTTGTACATATTCTGTCAACAATGTCATCCCTGTGTTTCAAACAAACAAGTGACAGTTGCTTTCGCTTGTTTTATTAAAGCTTCCGGAGCAACCTTTAGCTGAAGTCCGCGCACGCCGGCACTCACAAATATCTCTGTATAATTCATGCAACTCTCATGGATAAAGGTCGGGAAAAGCTTCTTCATTCCGATTGGAGAACATGCACCTCTTATATATCCTGTAATAGGAAGTAGTTCTTTCATCGGGATCATTGCACAACTTTTATTGCCTGAGACTTTAGCGGCAAACTTGAGATCGACTTCTTCCTCTCCGGGAACGATACAAACAAAGTGTCCGGTCTTATCACCTTTCAGTACAAGCGTCTTGAATACCCGTTCGATATCCTCTCCCAGAGAAGCAGCTACATGTATAGCGCTCAGGTCATTCTCATCAACCTCATAAGGGATCAGTTCATAGGGAATCTTTGCTTGCTCGAGGAGTCGGGCCGCGTTTGTTTTTTGTATTTTCATCTCTTTGTCTATTGAACTGAAAAACAGGATATCACCGGTTACCGGTAACATCCTGTTCGTATCAGGTTTCAGTCATTTCTTATTCTTCTTTTCCGTGACAGTTTTTATATTTCTTCCCACTTCCGCAGGGACAAGGCTCATTTCTTCCAGCTTTCTTTTCAATACGTACAGGCTCATGATTGATTTCCTGACGATCTCCCGGAAGTGGGGGACGCTGACCCGGAGCCAATTGTCGCTTAGGCTGATCCGTTTCGTCTTTTGAAGTCTTATACTTGCTGAAGTCCTGTTTCTTTTCAGGTGCAGCCTGACGTACCTCCTCTGGTTCGCGTACAGGGATCTGGCCGCGCATAAGTACAGAAGATGCTTTCTTATTCATCGAGTTTACCATCTTCTTGAAGAGACCGAATGATTCAAGTTTGTAAATCAACAACGGATCTTTTTGTTCGTAGCTGGCATTCTGCACAGAGTTGCGCAACTCATCCAATTCGCGTAAGTGCTCTTTCCAAAGTTCATCGATGGTATGAAGGAGTATTGACTTTTCAAATGATTTGACTATCTCTTTGCATTCCGAGTTGTAAGCAGCTTCAAGGTTACATTTGATGTTATACATCCGTTTGCCATCGGTCACAGGAATCAGAATATCCTGATACATCTTACCTTGATTCTCATATACTTGTTTGATCACAGGATAAGCTACGGTAGCCATTCTGTCCATTCGACGTTTGAAGGTCTCAATAGCGTTTTCAAAGAGTTCGTCAATGAGAGCTTCTGTTTTCTTGCTCTGCATTTCTTCAGTCGTGGTTTTAACCTCCATGCCGAGTGTACGGATCACTTCCTCTTTCATGAGTTCGAAACTGTTAGACTCTTGTGCTTCATGAACGATGTCAGTAGATACATCATACAATATGTTTACAATATCCATTCCGATACGTTCACCCATCAAGGCGTGACGGCGCTTTGTGTAGATTACCTCACGCTGTGCATTCATCACGTCATCATATTCCAGCAAACGTTTACGGATACCGAAGTTGTTTTCTTCTACCTTTTTCTGCGCACGTTCGATGGAGCTGGAGATCCATTTATGTTCGATTACTTCGCCTTCTTTGAAACCAAGTTTATCCATTACAGACTGAATACGTTCAGATCCGAAAACACGCATCAGGTTATCTTCCAAAGAGATAAAGAATACAGAAGATCCCGGGTCACCCTGACGTCCTGAACGACCACGCAACTGGCGGTCCACACGGCGCGACTCATGACGTTCGGTTCCTATGATAGCCAAACCACCTGCAACTTTTACCTCGTCACTGAGCTTAATGTCGGTACCACGACCTGCCATGTTGGTCGCAATCGTCACGGTGCCACGTTTACCTGCTTGAGCGACAATGTCAGCCTCACGCTGGTGCAGCTTTGCATTCAATACGTTGTGATCAATCTTATTCATGACAAGCATACGGCTCAGCAGTTCGGAAATTTCGACAGAGGTAGTACCCACCAATACAGGACGTCCTTGCTTATTCATCTCGATGATTTCCTGGATCACAGCCGCATATTTCTCTCTCGCGGTGCGATACACGCGGTCATTCATGTCATTACGGGTCACCGGTCTGTTCGTTGGGATAACTACCACATCCAGTTTGTATATATTCCAGAGCTCACCGGCTTCTGTCTCAGCAGTGCCGGTCATACCAGACAATTTGTGATACATACGGAAATAGTTCTGCAGGGTGATTGTTGCGAAAGTCTGTGTGGCAGATTCCACTTTTACACGTTCTTTTGCTTCAATCGCTTGATGCAGTCCGTCTGAATAACGGCGACCCTCCATGATACGACCGGTCTGTTCGTCGACAATCTTTACCTGGTTTTCAATCACCACATATTCATCATCCTTTTCAAACATGGCATAAGCTTTCAATAATTGATTGACTGTATGCACTCGTTCAGATTTGATGCTGTATTCTGTCATTAGTTCATCTTTCCTGGCAATCTTATCTTCCTCGGTAAGACCCATATTTTCCAGATCGGAGAGCTGTGCACCAATATCCGGTAATACGAAGAACTCAGGATCACCAAGATCCGCAGAGATAAGATCATTTCCTTTATCTGTCATCTCGATAGAGTTGTTCTTCTCATCGATTACGAAGTAAAGCGGATCCGATACCTTATGCATATCACGCATATTGTCCTGCATGTAAAACTCTTCCGTCTTGAGCATCGTTGTGCGCATGCCCGATTCGCTCAGGAACTTGATCAAAGGTTTGTTCTTTGGCAGACCTTTATGTGAGCGATAGAGGAGGAGAGAGCCTTCTTCCAGTTGCTCTTTACTGTTACTCTCTTTCAGTAATGCCTTCGCATCAGCTAGCAGACGGGTGGTAAGAGCTTTCTGCGCGTTCACCAGTTTCTCCACTCTCGGACAGAACTCATCGAATAGTTGTTCTTCTCCTTTCGGAATCGGACCGGAAATAATCAATGGAGTACGTGCGTCATCAATCAACACGGAGTCGACCTCATCAACAATCCCATAATTGTGTTTGCGCTGTACCAGATCTTCCGGAGAAGTAGCCATGTTGTCACGCAAGTAGTCAAAGCCAAATTCGTTATTGGTACCGAATGTAATATCGGCCATATATGCCTGGCGACGTTCCTCCGAATTAGGACGGTGTTTATCGATACAGTCTACAGACAAACCGTGAAACTGATATAACGGTCCCATCCACTCCGAGTCACGTTTGGATAAGTAGTCATTGACCGTTACAATGTGTACACCGTTTCCGGTCAAAGCGTTCAGGAATACCGGCAATGTAGCCACAAGGGTTTTACCCTCACCGGTTGCCATCTCGGCGATCTTTCCTTTGTGCAGTACAACTCCACCAAACAGCTGCACATCATAGTGAATCATGTTCCATACCTGGTCGTTACCTCCGGCTACCCAATGATTGTTATAAATAGCCTTGTCGCCTTCGATGCGGACGAAATCCTTCTTGGCAGCAAGGTCCCGGTCAAAGTCATTAGCCGAAACCACGATTTCACTGTTTTCAGTAAAACGTTTAGCTGTTTCTTTCATTGCTGCAAAAGCAACCGGAAGTGCTTCGTCCAAACCCTCTTCCAACTTTTTGGTAATCTCTTTTTCCAGTTTATCAATCTGCTCGAATACCTTCTCTCTATCTTCCAAAGGTGTATCTTCAATAGAGGCCTTCAGCGCCTCTTTTTCTTTCACTTCAGTAGCCACATAATCACTGACCTGTTTTTTTAGCAAAGTGACACGCTCTCTCAGTCCGTCGTTGTCCAACGCTTCAATCTCCGGATAAGCTTCCTTGATTTTATCAACAAAAGGTTGTACTTCTTTTAAGTCCCGTTGCGATTTATTTCCGAAGAGTTTCTTTATTATATCGTTTAAGCTCATTTTGTTTTCTTGTTATTTAGTTGTCGTATTAGTCATTTTTAATTCGTAGGATGGAGTGGAAGAAGCTGCATTGGGCGACCTGATTCTCATGATACGATCGACTGTCGGTGCTATTTCACCAATGCTTACCGGACGATAGATCTGTTCGGCTACGATTCCACCTCCAAAGTAGAAGAGTGGCACGTTAAACGCATCTTTACGTACGGTCTGCGGTTTGCTGTCAGGAGTCGCAACAACCCATCCCGGTTGAATTTCAAAGAAGATATCTCCGGCATATTTGAAGTAATAACCTTTCTTTATTCGTTCGATGCTCTCGCTGTCGTTGCCTCCAATCAGTTTGTAGGATGGAATCACATTCTGAATGCCACTGAAATCCATCAGGAATCGGGCGGCCTTCTCTTGCACCTCTTTGAGTTCCAGTTTGCGCTCCTCAATCAGTTTTCGGTTCAGGTAAATCTGATTCTCAGTCACATGTTCGATCCAGGAGTCTTTTCCATAAAGAGCCATCAGATAGACATTGAGCAATGAAGCGCAACGATCTGTGTAAAAAGTTCCTCCGATAGTTTTATCATCTTCATCGATAGGATCCAGATAATTTGCATAACCGGTTGATGTAAGGAAGAGAACCGTGTTGTTCAATCCCACTTTATCATCCAGCATCTTCAGTAGTGTTTCAATCTCCTTGTCCAGACGCACGTACGTATCCATCATCTCTGAAGGATATTGTATGCTGCTCATCTGCTGAAAGTTTCGGGCTGAGTAGGTGATAGCGATGAAGTCTGTCGTGTTGCGCTTACCTATAGCTCCGTACTGCAGGCATTCTTGTACCAAACGGTTAATTTCCGTATTTACCAGCGGCGAACTTTTAAACAAGAAGAAATTACCGTTATCCAGATCGTGCGCAAACTTCTCCGGCTTTTCTTCCGCTATTGCATAGCGTTCGATTGGTAGGAGAGGAGTCCATGTATTTTCATTCACACGATGTGTCAGTTGCGAATTCTCGGAATATTTTTTGAGCCACCAGGGCATCTCTTTGTAATAAGTGGAAGAAACCCATTTGCCGGAGTTATCTTCAATCCAGAAAGCAGCAGTCGCAGAGTGACCACCTGAAAGTATTGCAGCTTCTTTATCCGGTGCGAAAGAGAAGATGTCTGCGCTTCCGTGTGTTGCATTTTCCAATTCGTCGGTAATAGTTGATACCAACAAACGTGCCGGCGAAGTGTTGTCATTTGTGGAATAGCCGATATAATTGCCGTCCTGCGCGGAGGAAATTACATGTTGAGTCTTGTAGTCGTACCAATCATTGCCCGGGATTCCGTTGTAATCAGGGGTAGTACCTGTGTAGATGGAAGCGATAGCAGAAGACTGGTCCAGGTTGGAGAAGTCAAAGTGAACATTGCGGTAGACTAGTCCCTCACGCATCAGTCGCTTGAAACCATTCTCTCCAAACGCGTCATAAAAAGCTTCGATATATTCACCTCTCAACTGGTCGATGGTAACACCCACCACAAGTTTGGGCGTCTGGTGCACCTCTTGTGCCTGCATCGAACTGATAGTAAAGACAACAATCAGAGAGGAAAGCACTTTCCGTACATTCCCTGACAGGTATAAATCGTTGCGTCTATTATTTCTCTTCACCTTCAATCTAGTTTCTTTATGTGCAATGAAAACCACCACAGATAGACCTTATGCACCGAACGGATTGCAAGAAGTCCAATGAGAGGCCATACTGCAGGATTCATCGTTTGCGGGACGAAATGCCATGCAAAGATAATACATCCCGTCCATATTAAGTTAATCGCATGAAAATAGTTTGCATATTTTCTGATGGAAGAGATGGCAAGCATCGGCAATAGCAGCAGTAGGAGGGGATGGAAGAAGAGGACAATATAGTTTGGAGAGACCAGCGGATGCGTCGAACCGAAGTTCATGAAGAGGAAGAGACTTCCCGCAAGTCCGGCGATGGAGAAGAGAATCACATCCAACACGACCATAGTCTTGCAATGAATCATCCCCGAACGGGTAACTAAAAACAAGATTATAAACAAGGCCCAATTGACATTCATTGGTGTAAAAGGAGACTCTTTTTTGGGCTCAGCAGTGGCAGTGACGATCATCTTTGTGCTACTTACCAGCGGTTCCTTCTTGCTATCACGGGTGATTATCCCGTTTTGAATTTCCTTTTGCAGATACTCCGGAAGAAAGCTGTAATATTTCCCCTCAACAGACTTGTCCGCATCTGCACCGATCAGCAGGTCTTCGCCAAAGCCGATCCATGTGTTTGCAGGGGCAAACTCGTGAATCAGTTCTCTGAATGTCTTCCCTTTATAAGCATAGCTATAATCCACTTTTGTCACTCCTTTTGCGATGATATCACGGATTCGGGTCGCGCAGTTATCATAAATGAAGTTATAGCGATAAACTCTGTTTTCGGGTAATGCATTTTTTAGCAGAGCCTCAAACAGTATCTGTTTCTCACTCGGAGTCAGGTTGAGCACCAGTTCGGTCATCTCCCTGTTCTCCAGTTTGGCATCCATGCTGGCATCGAAGAAAAGCTCTATCCCGAGCATGTAATCCGTTTCACCTTTCACAAACCGATAGAGGAAATCAGGCGTATTGAAATCAAATAACCCGTAATTAAACACATAATCCATATTCAGCGTCTTCTCCCTTACCCGGACCGAAGCATGGCCGAAAGCTGAATAGGATTCATTGCCCGGTGCAGTAATCAACACACTGATTTGAGCATCATCACTTAATTGCTGAGCCTTTCCGGAATGCGCAAAGCAAAAGATTATCAAGAGACAAGATATAATTCTTTTCATACAGATTCCTTTATAGAATGAGACGAGATGGTAGGAAGATGAAAACATTCTTCCCATACAACCCACATAACAAATATGATGCCATAAAACAGAAGACGGAATATTTCGTGTAAGCTGTCAAATATAGCAGGGTTCATACCTGTATAATGTGCAATGACAGTGATGCGGAAACTATTGAAAAGCACAAGCAGGAAAGAACATACAGGCACAAACCATAGCTTCGGCTTCCACGGGCCACGGCTAAAGACCAAAATCGTTGCAAACATATACACCTGTTTGACTGCAGTGCAACCCCAGATAACAACAACCCCGTTGCCGTTGTCAAATACCAGTCGCGTTCCATCTTCCAACCGGACAGCATCGCCGCACATTTGGAGGATAGTAGCAGCCAGTTGGGCATAAAGCACAGAAAGGACCCGGAAAGAATTGCTCAGATCTATCCCCAAAAAGGCAATACGATCCCCTTCAATATCCTCACTCATCACAATTTTCCACAGAAAATGGCTTCCGAGCAAGAGAATGAGGAATAAGAATACGTCTTTTGATGGCATATACCTATTATATTGTGCTGATAATTTTGACGAAAGTTTCATCTGTCTGTTATTTTGGCGCATTGCGATATAACACAACAGCAATAAGTGTATATACAAGGTTAGGGAGCCAAACTGCCAGCATGACATTCATTCCGCCATTTACGGCAAAAGTAGAGGATACTGTATCAAATAATATGTACGAGAAACTTAAACCCAGTCCGATACCCAGATGCAGACCCATTCCTCCCTTTCTCTTTTGCGAAGCCAGGGAGAGTCCGATGGCTGTCAGTATAAATGCTGCCAGTGAACGAGCAAACCGGCGATGATATTCAATCTCAAATTCGCTCAGGTTGCCGATACCTCTTCCCCTTTGTTTATTAATATAATGCTTCAGTTGTGTCGATGTCATCTCCGTACTCAATCCCTCAGAAGCTTTCATATCCGATGGATCCATCTGTATCGTCGTGTCCATCGGTGCATTAACTTCCCCTTTGATGATATTCTCACGCATCCCATCAAAGTTGCGGATCATATAATTACGAACTGTCCACACATTCCCAGAGTCATACTTTATGGTTGATGCGGTCAGACGTGACTTGAGTTGTTTGCCGTCAAACTTCTCCAGAGAAAAACGGTATCCCGTATTCTCCGCACTTTCAAAGCGGCTGATATAAACGATAACATTCTTTTCCACTTCAAACTGGATATCCAGTTGAGCCTCCGTCAGAGGCCGTTTCTTGACATACGTCTGTAGAAAATCCTGCATGGCCTTGTTGGAAGGTGGTATAATAAATGCGCTCAAGGCGAAATTAAACACAGCGATAATAGCTGCTGAGATCATATATGGACGCATGATCCGCTTAAAACTCGTTCCACTGGCCAGCATAGCAATAAACTCTGAATTGCCCGCCAGGTTGGAAGTAAAGAAGATGACAGAAATGAATACGAATAAAGCACTGAAAAGATTGGCGAAATAGGGGACAAAGTTTAGATAATAATCGAAGATGATCGCATGCAGTGGAGCGCTGTTACTCATAAACTTATCCAGCTTCTCGTTGATGTCAAAGACCACAGCGATGCTCAGGATCAGGACGATCGAGAAGACATAGGTTCCGAGGAACTTTTTTATTATATATGTGTCTATTCTTTTCAGCAGCATAGATGTCAGATTATAACCGTTGAGAAAGTACGGGAATCATACCCGCTTTCCAGGAGGAGAAATCACCCTCGATAATATGTTTACGCGCCTCCTTTACCAGCCACAGATAAAATGCCAGGTTGTGAATGGAACAGATCTGCAGTGCCAGCAGTTCCTGGCTGATCATCAAGTGACGCAGATACGCTTTGCTGTAGATCTTGTCAACAAACGAAGCCCCTTCTGCATCAATCGGACTAAAATCATCAAACCATTTTTTATTGCGCATGTTCATTGTACCGTTGCGGGTGAAAATCATGCCGTTGCGCCCGTTGCGTGTTGGCATTACACAGTCAAACATATCAACACCCCGTTCAATAGCTTCCAGAATATTGACCGGAGTACCCACCCCCATCAGGTAGCGAGGTTTATCTTTTGGCAATATTTCGTTCACCACTTCGATCATTTCATACATCACTTCGGTAGGTTCACCTACTGCCAGTCCGCCGATGGCATTGCCTTCAGCGTTCTTTGAAGCGATATACTCCGCCGATATTCTTCTCAGATCCGTGAAGGTACAACCTTGCACGATAGGGAAGAGCGCCTGCGAGTAACCATATTTCGGATCAGTCTCGTCA
>DATCIB010000252.1:0-4441 GCA_036508045.1 Bacteroidales bacterium | reverse complement strand
TATTAGCAACCTCAATTCCTTATTGGGCAGTTATAAACTTCTTTCGTTCTCCCTGTCGTCGTTTTCAAGGTGATACAAAGAAAACGGTTGTATCATCGGTAGATGGGAAAGTTGTTGTGGTAGAAGAAGTGCTTGAGGATGGCTACTTTCACGACAAAAGGTTGCAGATTTCTGTTTTTATGACGTTGCTTAATGTTCATGCTAATTGGTTTCCAATC
This sequence comes from Bacteroidales bacterium, assembly GCA_036508045.1. GTDB lineage: Bacteria > Bacteroidota > Bacteroidia > Bacteroidales > JAQUTK01 > JAQUTK01. Next base: position 4,223 of record DATCIB010000252.1, on the reverse strand, counting down.
AATGGAGTTGTGAAGCACGTCTCTCACCAGAATGGACGTTTCATGGCCGCATACCTACCCAAATCAAGTACTGAAAATGAACGCTCAACGGTAGTTATCGAGACACCGGAAGGAGTTGAGATTCTTGTTCGTCAGATCGCTGGTGCAATGGCTCGCCGTATTGTTACTTATGCAGAAGAGGGAGATACTTGTCAAATAGATGATCATCTTGGATTTATAAAGTTTGGGTCACGTGTTGATATTTTTCTTCCATTGGGCAGCGAGGTCTGTGTGAATGTTGATGAGATTGTGACTGGAAACCAGACTATACTCGCAAAGCTAAAATAAAAGGACTTGATGAAAACCATAATTAAGTATATTCCAAATACAATAACATGTCTGAATCTGTTCTCAGGTTGTGTTGCTTGTGTGATGGTCAACCAAGAGGAATTTTATCTTGCTGCTATTTGGATTATGTTAGCTGCTATTTTCGACTTTATGGATGGTTTTGTAGCCCGTATGCTAAAAGCTTTTTCTCCAATTGGCAAAGAGTTAGACTCTTTGGCTGATGTCGTGAGCTTTGGAGTTGCCCCTTCATTTCTGATTTATATGTTATTTGCGGACTGGATGGTTGAGTTTGATGGTGTTTTCGCTCGGCTTTTTCCTTTTCTGGGCTTCCTTGTAGCTGTATTCTCCGGACTGCGTCTTGCAAAGTTCAATATTGATGAACGTCAAACAACTTCTTTTATAGGGCTTCCTGTACCTGCCAACGCTCTTTTTTGGTGTGCACTAATTGTTGGTGCCAGATCATGGCTTGATAATCTGCCGTACAACTATTTATGGCTTTTGGTGCTTGTATTGTTCTCTTCCTGGATGTTGGTTTCTGAGGTTCCTATGTTTGCCTTGAAGTTTAAATCCTTTTCGTGGAATCAAAATAAGTTACGTTATGTATTCTTACTTCTGTCCATGTTACTTATAGCACTGACAGGAATTCCAGGGCTTTCTCTTGCTATTATTCTTTATGTCCTGCTTTCTATTTGGAATAACAGGAAGTAACTTTCTTTATCTCGATCATATTATGAAGTACTTATTATTATTTATATTATTCCTGGCAATCTTTTATGCAGGCATCAACGCCTTAATGGGTGGATTCTTCCGGATGTTATTTGGTTACGATCCTCGCAGGCGACAGCAGCCTAAGAAGAATCAGCAACAGCACAAGGTCGAGAAGGATAGATGGTATGCTCCTAAAAAAGATAAAAAGAAGATCATTGATCAGAATGAAGGAGAATATGTTGACTACGAAGAAGTCGATTAGCGTTTGCGTTTAAAGAAAGAGGTCATCAGTTCACTGCATTCTTTCTCCATTATTCCACTGGTTATTTCTGTTTTAGGATGCAATGGTGAGGGAGAAAAGAGTGAGTAGCCTCGTTTTTCATCAGATGCCCCATAGACAATTCTGCTTATTTGTGACCATCCTAAAGCTCCTGCACACATAATACAAGGTTCGACGGTTACATAGACCGTGCATCCGGTCAAATATTTTGCGCCGAGCAGATTCATTGCAGAAGTGATTGCCTGCATTTCGGCATGTGCCGTTACATCGTTTAATCGTTCTGACAGGTTGTGCGCCCGCGCAATAATTCTGTCATGAAAGACAACGACAGCTCCCACCGGAACTTCTTCCGCTTGATATGCTGTTTCAGCTTCTTTCAATGCCATCTTCATGAAATAATCGTCACTCAGCATACTTATCCTTTCATTTCCCAAGGTTCAAACAACGTAGGGTAATCTTCATCAAGTTTCTGCAAGACTTGAGATAGTAAAGTTTCGCGCAGATAGTGGGAGCGGTTTTCTATTTTATATTTCTTGAGATAATGATCCATTGCTTTCAGTTCCTCTGAATTAAGCAAAAAACAGACCTTGAACTGGCGCAATCCTGTATTCTTATGCACGACTTTTGCTTTCTTCATTTCACGCATTTTTTGACTAATGGTATCGATTATGATTGTTTATACAAAAGTAACTTTTTGCACTATCAGTGCCAAATATATCTTTAATTTTTAAGGTACTACTTTCAAAAAGAATAGATTTATTGCACAAACATGCTCCTTTTGTGTAATATGTCGTACCTTTGCGGTAAATATTAGAACTTTAGATTATGGGTTACAACTTATTGAAAGGGAAAAGAGGAATTATTTTTGGGGCTTTGAATGAAATGTCCATTGCATGGAAAGTAGCAGAAAGAGCCGTTGAAGAGGGTGCGACTGTCACATTGACTAATACGCCAATGGCGGTACGTATGGGAACCATCAATGATTTGGCAGTGAAGTTAAAAACAGAAGTCATCCCTTGTGATGCAACTAGTGTGGAAGATTTGACAACTGTTTTTGAACGATCTCAGGAGTTGCTTGGAGGTAAGATTGATTTTGTGCTTCACTCGATTGGTATGTCGCCGAATGTACGTAAGAAACGTACCTATGATGATCTTGATTATGACATGCTGAGCAAAACGCTCGATATATCAGCCGTTTCGTTCCATAAAATGATTCAATGTGCAAAGAAACTTGATGCAATTAATGAATATGGCTCAATAGTTGCCTTGTCATATGTTGCATCTCAACGTACTTTCTTTGGATATAACGATATGGCAGATGCAAAATCGTTGCTGGAATCGATAGCCCGCAGTTTTGGTTATATATATGGTCGTGAAAGAAATGTTCGTATTAATACTATTTCTCAGTCTCCAACACAAACTACAGCCGGAAGCGGTGTTAAGGGAATGGATCATTTGATGGACTTTTCTGACAAGATGTCTCCGCTTGGGAATGCCAATGCAGAAGAGTGTGCCGACTATTGTATTACTCTATTCTCGGACTTAACCAGAAAAGTGACGATGCAAAATCTGTTTCATGATGGAGGTTTTTCAAGTATGGGTATGAGTTTGCGTGCTATGAACCAGTACAGCAAGAGCATGGAAGAGTTTATAGATGAAAATGGAAAGATAATTTACGGCTAACATATTCCGATGTTATTACAGATTTATCCGGTCAATCCCAATCCAAAAGAGATTCAAAAAGTAGTCTCTGCGTTGCAAGATGGCGAGTTGGTCATTTATCCGACAGATACCTCTTATGCAATTGGTTGTGATGCTCTTAATGTAAGAGCCGTTGAACGGATATGCAAACTGAAAGGCGTGGACCCACAAAAAGCCAACCTTTCTATCATCTGTGCTGATATGAGTACTGCTAGTGAATATGCAAAGATAAATGACCGGGCTTTTAAGCTTCTAAAAAGAGGATTGCCCGGCCCTTTTACTTTTATTTTACCGGTTAACTCTTCCTTGCCTAAACTTTATAAGCATAGGAAAACGGTTGGAATTCGAATTCCAGACAGTTCTATCGCTATTGAGATTGTGCGTCAGTTGGGCAATCCTTTGTTGACTACTTCTGTTCCTGTACGAGAGGAGGAAGTAGAGTACAGTACAAATCCTGAGCTAATTTACGAACTTTGGCAAAGAGATGTTGCTATAGTTGTGGATGGGGGTATTGGAGATGGCTCTTTTTCTACTGTCATAGATTGTGCAGATGATGATTTTAAGATTATTCGCCAAGGAAAGGGCGAGATAGATCTCTGATGCTCTTTATATTATCACCATGAAAATAGTTGTTTTTACCGGGGCCGGTGTCAGTGTTGACAGTGGTCTTTGTACTTTTAGGGGAGGAAACGGACTGTGGGACTCCCATCGTATTGAAGATGTTTGCACGGCAGATGCGATGCTGCATAACCGTGAAGAGGTTATTAAGTTTTATAATATCCGTCGCAAGGAACTTCTTTCTGTTGAACCAAACCCTGCTCATGTTGCTATAAGCAAACTTGAAGACTATTTCAACGTGCAAATTGTCACTCAAAATATTGATGATCTCCACGAACGTGCCGGAAGTACTAATATTACTCACTTGCATGGAGAATTGAGGAAACTACGCAGTATCAAAAATGAACATCTTATATATCCCATTGAAGGATGGGAGCAGGATCCGAATGCCCGTAGTAAAGACGATGATGCTCTGTTGCGTCCTTTTGTTGTCTTCTTTGGTGAATCAGTTCCATTGTTTGAGCATGCAGCTGAAATAGTATCCACTGCAGACTTGTTTATTATTGTCGGGACTTCATTGGCGGTCTATCCTGCTGCCTCTTTATTAAACTACGTACGTCCAAAGGTAAAGGTTTATGTGGTTGACCCT
>DATCIB010000251.1:0-3982 GCA_036508045.1 Bacteroidales bacterium | reverse complement strand
CCGTGTATCATGATTTGTGTGCCATGAAGGTAGGCACCGATGGTGTATTGCTTGGTGCATGGGCTCCTGCAGAAACGGCGACAAAGATTCTTGACATTGGTACAGGCAGTGGGTTGATTGCTTTGATGCTGGCGCAACGTTGTCAAGCAGTAATTACAGCCATTGATATCGACGAAGGGGCGATAAGACAGGCTGAGATTAACTTCAGGCAATCTCCCTGGAGTTCAAGAATGAGAGTCATTGGCGCTTCGTTGCAAGAGTTTACTCTTCAGTCCCCGGAAACGTTTGACCTGATTGTTTCTAATCCCCCTTACTTTGTCAACGCGCTCAAATCGGGTCAATTGTCAAGAGATCAAGCGCGCCATACCGACTCCCTGCCACTGGAGACTCTTATGCATTGTACTGCGCAATTACTTTCTCCTTCAGGGGAGGCATCCTTCGTTTTTCCTGCCGATGGAGTCGATCAACTGGAAGACATTGCCTGGGAAGAACATCTTCATCTGACTCATCGTACGGATGTTAGTAATAACGAAGGTGGAAAACCCAAAAGAGTTTTGATGACTTTCAGTTTCTCCCGTGCACCTATTGTCCGCAGACAATTAGCACTCCGCAATATGAATAATGAATATACAGATGCCTTTAAAGCACTTTGCGGGGATTATTATCTGAATTTGAAATAACTTAATTTCCGGATTCCTTTTCCCTAATCGGCAAATAGCACTACCTTTGCCGCGAATTATTAATTAAAGTATCCATCTTATGAACAAAACAAAACGAGAGACAAGTCGTGCTATCCGGTTCAAGCGCTTTGCGAACAAGCCGTATGCGATGTTCAACAGTTTGCATCGTGTGATTTCACATGGTGTCATCACTGTGAGCATGATTGCATGCGCTGTGCCAGTCAAAGCAAATGCCGTGATTAGCAGCGACACAATCCAGGCCAGACAACTGGGTGATGTGGAGGTCACCGTTGGACGAGCGCCGCTCTCTGAGACAGAAACAGCCAAACTGGTGACTGTCATCGAACGCGATGAAATTCTTGCGGCGCCTGCCGGTAGTATCCAGGACCTTTTAGAATATGCCGTTGGCATAGACGCACGACAGCGCGGCGAACTTGGTATTCAATCAGACCTTTCCATCCGCGGTGGCACATTCGATCAGATCACCGTACTCCTCAACGGAGCAAACATCACCAATCCACAAACCGGCCACTTTAACTTTGATCTTCCCATCTCTCTGGATGACATTATCCGGATTGAGATTCTTGAAGGACCTGCGGCAAGGGTCTATGGAACAAGTTCCTTCACCGGTGCCATTAACATCATCACAACTACTTCTGCAACAAAAAACAAGGCTGAAGTCCGTTTATCCGGAGGTCAGCACGGACTGTTTGACACGAGTTCGAAACTCTCTGTCAGTCAGGGTAACTTTGCGCATCAGCTATCAGGCGGATATAAACGTTCGGATGGTTATACTACGAATACTGCGTTTGAAGCAAAGAATGTCTTCTTTCAGAGCAGTTATGACAATCAGGAGGATACACGGTTGGATTTTCAGTTTGGTTATTCAGACAAAGGGTATAATGCCAACACCTTTTATTCAGCAAAATATCCGAATCAATACGAGCGGGTACGTTCGTTCTACTCTGCCTTAAAGGGTACTAGCTCCGGACGAATCAACTTCACTCCTACCTTGTACTGGAGTCGTCACTATGACAGATTCGAATTGACACATGGCAATGACAAATACAACTATCACCAGAGCGATGTATACGGTCTGAATCTGAATGCCCACTTCTACTCAGCTCTGGGAAAGAGTGCTTTCGGTGCCGAACTGCGCAATGAAGGAGTACTGAGCAACAATCTCGGCGAACTGATGAAATCAACAGTCCGAGTGCCCTTTGAATCCGGAAAACTATATACAAAGAGCGCGAACAGAACCAACATAAGTTATTTTCTGGAGCATAACTTTCTGTTCGAACAATTCACGCTCTCATTAGGTACTATGGCTCTGTATAACACTGCTTTTGATAATAGTCTCCATTTCTATCCCGGTGTGGACGGAAGTTACCGTTTTGGAGATGACATCACTCTCTATGCATCCTGGAATACATCCATGCGCATGCCTACATTCACCGATTTGTATTATAAGAGTGCGACTAACGGAGGAAATCCCAATCTGAAGCCAGAAGAATCTCAGGCCTATGAGGTTGGTCTTAAATACCAGACGCCACTCCTGCAAGCACATCTTACCAGTTATTACCGTCAAGGTACTAATCTGATTGATTGGGTACGGGTACATCCTGACAGCATCTGGAAATCGGTCAATCATACTTCCATCAATACTTTTGGAGTGGAAAGCTCACTACGGCTTTCCTTCAGTGAACTATTGGGCAAAGAGAGTCTGCTACAATCTATGCAGATTGGATATTCCTGGATCACACAGGATAAGAAAAGCAGTTATGAATCGCAATATGCCATGGATTATCTGAAGTACAAGTTCTCCGCCAGTCTTGATCACAAGATATGGAAAGGAATCACTGCCCGGTGGCAGTTCCGCTGGCAAAAGCGAGAAGGAACTTTCGCTCAGATCAGCAAGGATATCACTACAGTAAAACCTTATCGTGCCTATAGTCTGGTGGATCTTCGAATCAATTATTCAGTTCGTCAGTGGCAGTTCTTTGGAGAGATCAACAATCTTCTGAACACGACGTATTACGATCTGGGCAATATAACACAGCCCGGCTTTTGGGGCCGGGCTGGTGTAAAGTATTCCATCCAATGGAAGTAACAACGCCGCATGTATTACATGCCGTAACTCATAGATGCGATATATTCATATACATTACTTGCAACTCCTAATACAAGGATTCCTGCCGTAGTGATGATCAATGCAATACGAGTATAATTATCTGATCTGAACGATGCAATCGGTGCATCGTTCGGATTGATAAACATCGCTTTTATAACCAACAGATAGTAATATAAGGAGATTACTGTATTGATCAAGGCTATAAATACTAAGACGTAAAACTTCTGATCAACAGCTGCTTCAAACACAAAGAATTTGCTGAAGAAACCTGCAAAGGGAGGAATACCTGCCAGTGAAAACAACGCAAACGTCATCACCACACTCAAGCGGGGATTGGTTTGGTAAAATCCATTGTAATCACTAATATTCAGTTTACCACTGCGGTGTTCAACAATAGAAATCACGGCAAAAGCAGCAAGGTTCGAAAATAGATATACCAAAAGAAAATAAACTAACGATGACATACCCAAAGCTGTTCCACCAATCGCACCCAGCATGATATATCCTGCCTGAGAAATAGATGAATAAGCCAGGAAGCGTTTCAGATTCTTTTGGCGGATAGCGAATAAGTTTGCAACAGTAATGGACAGAGCGATCGTCGCAAACAAAATAGCCTGCCATTGATCCATCAATCCACCAAATACCTTATACAGAAGAGTGAGCAATACGAATGCTCCTGATGCTTTTGATACAACAGAAAGATACGCTGTTACAGTAGTCGGAGCGCCTTCGTAAGAATCCGGAGCCCATTGGTGAAAAGGGACCAGTGATATCTTGAAAAACAATCCTACCACAAAAAAACAAAAAGCCATGATCTGGAGGGGAGCACCCGTGATACCGGCAGGCACATCATTGAAGTACAATGTACCGACAGATCCATAGATCAAAGACATACCATACAAAGAAAGTCCAGAAGCAAAAGCCGCGGAGAGAATATATTTCGCACCTGCCTCTGCCGAAACTTTCTTGTACTTGTCAAAAGCGATAAGACAAGCCATTGGGATAGAAGCCGTTTCCAGTCCGACGAAGAACATCAGGAAGTTGCCGGCAGAAAGCATGAAATACATACCCAGCAAAGTTGACAACGTCAGAAAAAAGAATTCACCACGTTTATGAACCGTCCCTTCACTCTTTAACCAATTGGACGACAAAAGGAAAACTATCAGAGTTC
>DATCIB010000250.1:0-3599 GCA_036508045.1 Bacteroidales bacterium | reverse complement strand
GGCAGAAAGCGTAGGAGTAAATTGCGCTTTTGCCTGTTTGGTATCTTCGATGCCGGACTTATAAGTGATTAGGCTTTGTTTGACTTGAATGTTGTTAGTCAAAGCATAATCAATGCAACTCCTCAAATTCCACTGTTGTGGTTTCTGCTGCGCAGTGATTGCTGCGGTAAGCAGCAGAGATGCGAAAATCAATTTTATGCGTTTCATACTTCTCGTAGTTTAATTACGATGCAAATATAAAGCGATGTTGCTGCCCGAAACAAGTAAAATAGACGGAGCCCCCTTTTTTATCGACCAAAAGGTATTTCTTATGCAAAGCAAAGAAATCAATAGCAGTTATTTGAGTCTGTTCTGAATCGAATTGGCTTCTCTTTTAGCCAGTTGAACGTAACGATCCAGACTTGGGATGTCATTGTGGGCTTGACCCGCAATCCCCTTTCAGGCAGTTGAATGTTGCGATTCAGACTTGGGATGTCATTGCGGGCTTGACCCGCAATCTCCTTTCAGGCAGTTGAATGGTTACGATTCATACCCTCAGATATTCCAATCTGATCCCTGCTCAAAAACAACCTGAAGGGTTTTCCATTTCATAAGGACGCGTTCCTCGTTTCACTGCAGCGAAACGAGAAGAGTGCTGCAGCGAAACGAGATTTTGCCTCCAGTGAAACGAGGGGCTCTCCAGTACCTTCTTGCGAAGATATAAAGACACAAGGGCACTCTGACTTTATCCCTTTGTCAGAGATATAATAGCAGCGTGCATGAATCCATTGGAAGCCAGTACCTGATCTCCTGACCACCAATTATCGTCCCCTTGGAAGTCTGTCAGTTTGCCTCCCGCTTGCTGAAGAATAAAACCACCTGCTGCAACATCCCAGGGACCCAGAAAGGCTTCGATGCGCACTTCAGCTCTTCCGCAAGCGATGTAGCAAAGTTCGGTAGCAGCGGCGCCCATCAATCGGGTACCACCCACATTTCCGTAACATGCGTTGACAAGTTTGAGAGCCATTGGCTTGTATCCGTTGTCGTTGTATGGTAATCCCAGTAAGATAAGAGCTTTGTCAAGTGAGCACACTGTTGAAACCTGTATCTCATTTCCATCCAGATAGGCCTTACTTCCTTTCCATGCGTAGAAACATTCATTTCGGCAAACCTCATACACCACTCCAAGGAGAATCTCGTCTTTTGTGCGGAGTGCAATGCTTACACAGTAGGGAGCCAGGTTGTGTATATAGTTTGTAGTCCCATCCAATGGGTCGATTACCCAATAATATTTTTCCGAAGAAAGTTCGCCGGTTCCCTCTTCAGCTATAAAGCCGGAGTCAGGAAGCAGAGCAGAAAGCTGTTCGACGATTCGTCGTTCGGACTCTTTATCTACATAGGATACATAATTATGAGCACTCTTTTCTTCCACTTTGCTTCGGTCAAACTTCTTATTTTCTTCTCGTAAGAAAGAACCGCTTTCTTTGGCGATTTGACACACTTTCGTGCATATTTGTTCCAGATTCATTGCGTTCATTTTGTTTTTAATGGCGAGAATCATGTCGCCTGTATTGCAAAGTTAGTCGTTTCTCTCCAATATTGTCACGCTTCAAAAATAATCTTGTACTTTTGTGTGATGAATCAATTAGAAAAAGAAGGATGAAAACATATAAAGGTGTTATTTTTGATCTGGATGGGACATTGGTTGACACTTTGCAAGATATTGCAGATGCGATGAATTATGTACTTGATCAAAGAGGGCTTCCAATGTTTGATTATGACAGATATAAGTATTTTGTGGGTAAAGGTCTCCGGGTGCTGGTTAATCAGGTAGTGCCTCCTGAAACAGACAAAGAGACCACTGATATGATTTATAAGGAAATGATCGATCGTTATCGGAATCGTCTCGTAGAGAAGTCAGTACTCTATGACGGTATACCCGAACTTCTGGATACACTGGTGCATAAAAAGATGCGCATATCCGTATTATCCAATAAAGCCGACGAACTGGTGCAGCCAATTGTGCGCCTGCTGATGAATAAATGGCCTGTTGAGATCGTGTTAGGTCTGAAAGAAACACTTCCGCGCAAACCAGACCCAACAAGCGCCTTGCTTGTCTGCGAAAAGATGGAGTTACTTCCGTCTGAAGTCATTTATCTGGGTGATTCCAATGTGGATATGGAAACGGCAAGCAGAGCCGGTATCTTTAGCGTTGGCGTTACATGGGGCTTTCGTACAGAAGAGGAACTGCGGCAAGCAGGAGCACAGCGGATTATTCATCATCCCTCCGAATTGTTTCAGGTATTATAAATGAGCAAGGCACACTAAAAATTATTTCAGTGTGCCTTGACTATTATTCAGAAGTTTCTTGGGAATCCTCTTTTACTTCTTCAGATCATTTTCTTTCATCAGATATTCAGCAATCTGAACAGCATTGAGTGCGGCACCTTTCTTTATCTGGTCATCAACAGCCCAGAAAGTAAGTCCGTTTGGATTTGCAAGGTCTTTGCGCAGACGTCCCACATAGACAGGATCTTTTCCGGCAACAAACAAAGGCATCGGATATTTCTTCTCAGCCGGCTCATCAAGAACAACCAATCCTTCTGCTTTACTGAAAGCTTTACGAACGTCATCCACTTCAAGAGGCTGCTCAGTCTCTACCCAGATAGACTCTGAATGTGCACGCATCACAGGAACACGTACGCAAGTCGCACTGGTTTGAACGTCCGAATGCATGATCTTACGGGTTTCATGATACATCTTCATCTCCTCTTTGGTGTATCCGTTTTCAGTAAATACATCCACCTGAGGAATCAGATTGTATGCCAGCTGATAGTAGAATTTCTCAATCGTTGGAGCTTCTTCTTTTACAAGTTGTTCGTGTTGTTTTACCAATTCGGCCATAGCAGAAGCGCCGGCTCCACTGGATGCCTGATAGGTAGAAACGTGAATACGCTTGATATGAGACAGCTTTTCGATCGGCTTCAATGCCACGACCATAAGGATTGTTGTACAGTTTGGGTTGGCAATGATATTACGGGGACGAATCTTCGCATCTTCCGGATTAACTTCAGGTACTACCAATGGAACATCTTCATCCATACGGAAAGCGCTGGAATTGTCAATCATCACGGCTCCGTACTTTGTGATTGTCTCTGCATATTCTTTTGAAATGCCGGCACCTGCAGAAGTAAATGCAAGATCTACATCCTTAAAATCATCGTTTTTCTTAAGCTCCTTCACTGTAATCTCTTTTCCACGGAATGTATATTTCATTCCTGCACTACGTGATGAACCAAAAAGCAGAAGCTCGTCCATCGGGAAGTTTCTTTCCTCCAATACTTGGAGAAACTCTTGGCCTACTGCGCCACTTGCGCCAACAATTGCAACTTTCATTGTAATAATTAGTAATATTATCTGTTAAACAAAGGAACTTAAGTGGATTTATGATTACTTTGTATCGTAATACCATCCTCAGAGTGCAAAAATAGTTGTTTTTTAATTCACCTTACCATGATTCAACGAAATATTCTCTTTTTTGTCTTCCTTTCGATGGCTTTACCTGTCTGTTCTCAAATAAATGATTCCTTTTCTGACGGTAACTTTTCGTCCGGACCCGC
>DATCIB010000249.1:0-10937 GCA_036508045.1 Bacteroidales bacterium | reverse complement strand
ATAGGAATTGTCACCTTGTGATTAATCTGAATGCGGGGAGCCCAGAAATGGTCAGTCACCTTCACATCGGTAAATGGTACCGGTTGAATTGGATAATCTCCTGTTTGTGCGCCGGAAAAAAGGCTCACCGTCAGCAAAGATGCCGTACATAGAATGTTTTTCAATGTTTTCATACCAATAGGAGTGTATTAAACTGATTTAAAGATAAAGAGTAGAAATTACATATATTGCATTGCAAAGAACGTGATTTTATTCATTCCTGCAAAATATTATAATAAAATAAGCGGGAGACAAATGAATGTATCCCGCTTATTTTATTGATTCTTCAGATGCGGCCGCTTAAGAAAAAGTCGGTTTGGAAGTTATTCTCCCAAGTCATTTTTTGTCTGAATAATCTTTCCGGCAGGAATGATCGTCCACGGTTCAATTTTGATTCTTCGGTTTATGATAGCTCCGGGTCCGATGTACGCTCCTTCTCCGATTTCTACATTAGAAGCAATGTATGCCCCTGGACCGATATGTACAAAGTCTCCGATTGTAACTTCGTGGTCTATATTGGCAGAGATATTGATGAGACAATGTTTCCCTATTTTTGTATCATTTTGAATCACGACGTTTGCCAGAATCAATGATCCGGCACCAATCTCGGTACGTGTGCTGATTATGCTTTTGGGATGGATCAGAGCTGTTGCTTTATAGGAAGCCATTTTCTCAGCAATCTTTTTTCTATCACCATTGTTACCGATTGAAATGATAAACTTAGCCATAGGGAATAATCCCGGTGTAAACTTTCCTGTTGGGTGACCTTCATACAAGCCCCCTTCAAAATTGTCGTCAAACATGTAATCAATCTTCTCTTCCAGCAACTCCAAAAGATCAATAACTACTTTGGCATGTCCGCCAGTGCCATAAATTAACCAACCCATAGCTATATTCTTATTTGTTTATGATTTACAAGTCTTTTGTTTGACTGACTCTGTGATAACCTTTTTGATATGCTCTTCATCATCCAGTTTGCAGATCATAAGAACGTCATCTGTATCAACAATCAGGCAATTAGTCATTCCGTCAACGATCACCGTCTTACCATTATTCAGCTCTTTGACCAAACAATCGGAAGAGTCTGTAATAAGAATATCATCCCCTCCAAGAGCATTATTAGCAGGATCCTTACCCAGTTGCTGGTAAAGAGATCCCCAGCTTCCAACATCACTCCATCCAAAGTCAGCACAACTCACATAGACATTTTCCGCAGTTTCCATCACCCCATAGTCAATAGAAATACTTTGGGACGCTTCATAGACAGCATCTACGGCAGCCTGTTCTTCCGGCTGGTCATAATCATCCATAATAGAATAGAATCCCTTTGCAATATCAGGAAGATATTTCTCCAAAGCATTTTTGATAGCCAGGAGCGACCAGATGAACATTCCTGAGTTCCAGCTATAGTTACCTGCAGCTACAAATTCTTTGGCACAGTCCAATGTCGGTTTTTCTTTGAAGGCAACCACCTTCGTGATTGTCTCAGTCTGTTCAGCCACCTGAATATATCCATATCCGGTTGCAGGATAGGACGGTTTTATACCAATAGTAACCAATGCATCTTTTCCTTCTGCATAATGCATATCATTCAATACAACTTTCTCAAAAGTAGATTCATCAAGTATTAACTGATCTGAAGGGGTAACAACCACTACTGCGTCGGGGTTCTTTTTGTATATTTTATAGGTAGCATACGCTATACAAGGAGCTGTATTTCTTCGCATCGGCTCGACCAGTACCTGTTCGGCTTTCAGCATTGGGAGTTGTTCCATGACGAGTTCTTTGTAGGCAGCACCGGTAACAACCAGAAAGTTTTCTGTTGGGATAAAACGGGCAAACCGCCCATAAGTCATCTGGATAAAGGTCTTGCCGATGCCCAAAGCATCGATAAATTGTTTGGGCTTATTGTTGCGGCTCAGAGGCCAGAACCGGCTTCCTATGCCACCGGCCATGATAATGCAATAATGATTTTTGTTCATGTTAGATTTATTAGCAAAGTGAGAAGAAAGGAGATTTGGAGATCACTCTTCTTCTCCTTCTTTTTCTTTCATATTGTGATATACGCTCTGAACATCCTCGTCGTCCTCAATCTTCTCAATCAGTTTCATGACTTGAGCAGTCTGTTCATCGTTCAGTTCTTTCGTATCGTTAGAAATTCGCTCGAAATCCGCGCTCAAAATCTCATAGCCACCTTCTTCCAAAGCTTTCTGTATCGTATTGAAAGATTCGAAGGCACCATAAATTAGGATTCCTTCTTCATCCTGTTCAAACTCATCGGCACCGAAGTCAATCATTTCGAGTTCCAGGTCATCCAATGACACACCTTCTTTTGGGGTGATCTTGAAAACACTCTTTCGCTCGAAGATAAAGTCCAGACTACCGTTGGTACCCAGCGAACCGCCAAACTTATTGAAATAGCTTCTTACATTGGCCACCGTACGGGTTGTATTGTCCGTTGCTGTTTCCACAAGAACTGCAATTCCATAAGGACCGTAACCTTCATAAACGGCTTCCTTGTAATCAGTCTCATCTTTTGATATGGCTTTTTTAATTGCTCTTTCCACAGTCTCTTTTGGCATATTAGCAGCCTTAGCATTTTGGAGCAAAACGCGCAGACGGGAGTTTGTGTCTGGGTCAGGTCCACCAGATTTAACAGCGATAGAGATCTCTTTTCCTATTTTTGTAAATGTAATGGCCATATTGCCCCACCGTTTCATTTTTCTTGCTTTGCGGTATTCATACGCTCTTCCCATATTAATATCTATTTAATTATCTAAGTTTTGCTTCGAATCTCTTGGTCAGATTAGTGATAATCTTAGTCATGATCGCATCAATCTGTTTGTCATTCAAGGTCTTTGTCTCATCTTGGATCAGGAAGCTGACAGCATAGGATTTCTTCCCTGCTTCCAGATTCTTACCCTCATACACGTCAAATAAGGTCACTTCTTTCAATAATTTCCGTTCACTCTCTATAGCCACTTTCTTAATATCTGCAAACTGAACTTCCTTATTAACAAGAAGCGCGAGATCTCGTTTAACTGAGGGGAATTTAGGGATCTCTGCAAAAGTAACAGAATGGCTGCGAATCTCTCTGAGTAGAATGTTCCAGTTGATGTCAGCATAATAAACATCAGTGTCTATATCCATCTCTTTCAATCGTTTTTTCGATACGATTCCCAACACTGCCAGTTTCTTTCCGCCGATGGTGTTTATCTGTAAAGCTTGGATATAAATCTCATCTGAGAATTGGGAGACAACCAGTTTGTTTTCTTTGACACCCAGTCTGCGAAATATGTTTTCCATATACGCTTTCAATTCGTAAAAGCTGCTGACCTCGTTTGCATGAGCCCATGAACCGGAAACTTTATTACCGGCAACCCACAAACCAAGATGATGCTCCTCACTGTACGGAGAAAGGAGATCCCCTTCTTTACGATGTTCTTCGTCTTTGAAATAGCAGTTTCCAAACTCGTAAAATTTGATATCCCCGTTTTTGCGGTTACGGTTGTGAGCAATGCTCTCAAGTCCGCCAAACAATAGTGTCTGACGCATGACGTTCAGGTCAGAACTCAGCGGATTGAGTAATACGACACAGTTTGCTACCGGGTAAGTCGCGAGCTCTGTATAATAACCTCCCTTTGTCAGCGAGTTGTTTAATATCTCATGGAAGCCACAAGCTGTCAGCTGTTCAGATATAAGTGTGACCAGTTCATGATTGACCGGTTTCTGTGCATGACTAAGATTAGATCTTTGTTCCGTTGTAAAGTTTATGTTGTTGTAGCCATAGATGCGCAATATATCTTCAATGACGTCCACGTCTCTTTGTACATCGACACGATACGTAGGGACCAATAGTGACATTGAGTCATCCTCTTCTCGGATAATGTTTATTTCCAGGGCATTCAGGATATTCTTAATCGTTTCTTTAGGTATTTCCTTGCCAATAAGTGTCTTGATCTTTTTGAAAGTTAGTTCTACCGGGAAAGGATTGATTTTTACAGGATAGCAATCTTTTATTTCAGACGAAACAGCACCACCTGCCAACTCTTGTACCATTAATGCGGCACGTTTTAATACGTAAACCAGATGATTCGGGTCACAACCACGCTCGTTGCGGAAAGAAGCGTCTGTATTCAAGCCGTGACGGCGTGCAGTCTTACGAACCCATGTCGGATTGAAAAAAGCTACTTCCAGAAAGACATCTTTTGTCGCATCAGTCACCCCCGAGTCCAAACCGCCAAAGACACCTGCGATACACATTGCATCTTCACTGTTACATATCATCAGGTCATTGCCACCAAGCGTACGTTCGATTCCGTCGAGTGTTGTAAACTTTGTTCCTTCAGGGGCAGTCCGTATCACGACCTTATTCCCTTTGATACGGCTCGCATCAAAAGCATGCATCGGTTGACCGAGTTCGTGAACGATAAAGTTTGTGATATCCACAATATTGTTGATAGGACGTAATCCGATTACTTTTAACTTATTCTGAAGCCATTTAGGACTCTCTTTTACGGTAACCCCTGAAATAGTTAATCCGGTATATCGTGGACAAGCCTCCGTATTTTCGACTACCACTTCGATATCAAGAGTATGGTTTTGAACTTTGAAAGTCTCTACAGAAGGTTTCTTCAGTTCAACGACTGAGTTCGTCTGTCTCAAGTATGCTGCCAGGTCACGTGCAACACCAAAATGAGAGCAAGCGTCAATACGGTTGGGGGTAATATCTACTTCCAGAATATAGTCGTTCTTAATGTTGTAATACTCTTTGGCAGGAGTACCCGGAACTGCATTGTCCGGTAGGAGTATAATACCCGAATGATCAGTCCCGATACCGATTTCTGCCTCACTGCAGATCATTCCGTTTGACTCTACACCACGGATCTTAGATCTCTTGATAGTAAAACTTTCGTTGCCATCATACAGAGTCGTTCCATTTGTTGCCAAAACAACTTTTTTACCGGCAGCCACATTGGGAGCACCACACACCACTTGCAGCGGTTCGATATCTCCTGTATTAACAGTTGTGATATGGAGGTGATCGGAATTCGGATGCTCTACACAAGTCAGAACCTCAGCGATTACCAACCCTTCCAAGCCTCCTTTTATTGTTTGCACTTCTTCTATGGTACCCGTCTCCAAACCGATGGAGGTTAGCGCATCAGCTACCTCAGCGGGTTGCAAATCAAAATTTACATACTCCTTGAGCCAATTGTATGAAACATTCATTGAAATCCATTTTTTTATTTAGACGCCAAAGGTACTAAGTTTCTTCCACTCTTCAAGGTGTAACTATTAGAAATTTTGTTTTTCACATCTCTTAGTTTTACATTCAGTGAGTAAATGCGAGAAACAAGAATGTTTAAAAGATCTTTTTGTATACCTTTGCCTTCCGAATAATTAATTTGGAACACCAAATAGAATGGAATATACAATTGATAAAATCAGTGAGATGACAGGGGCTAAAATGACGCCTTTATTTCCATCAACCATACGCTATATTTCAACAGACAGTCGTTCTGTTTCATTCCCTGAAGAGACTTTATTCTTTGCACTTCATTCCCAGCGAAATAACGGGCATAAATATATCAAAGGTCTTTATCAGGTCGGTGTTCGTTCGTTTGTGGTCAGCGAGGAAGTGCCGGGTCGCGAAGAGATGAAAGAGGCCAACTTTTTTCTCGTTAATGATACCCTGGCAGCATTGCAGATACTTGCCGGTAAGCACAGGGAAATGTTCAGGATTCCGCTTATAGGCATTACAGGTAGTAACGGGAAAACAATCGTCAAGGAGTGGCTCTATCAACTGCTTCATGCAGACATTCGGATCACCCGTTCCCCCAGAAGTTATAATTCGCAGATCGGTGTGCCGTTGTCAATGCTGATGCTCAATGAAGAGAGTCAGCTTGGCATTTTTGAAGCCGGCATTTCACAATCAGGAGAGATGCGCCGTTTGCAAAAGATGATCCGTCCCACTGTTGGCATTCTGACCAATATCGGAGAGGCTCACCAGGAAAACTTCTCTTCCCTGCAGGAAAAATGCATTGAGAAGTGCAGTCTGTTCATAGACTGTGAACTGTTAATCTATTGTTCAGATAACGTTTTGATCAACCGTTCGATTAAGATGACCGGTCTTACCTGCAAAATGATGAACTGGTCCCGAAAAGATCAATCAGCACCGGTATATATCTGTTCACAGAAAGAGTACGAATCTGAAACCGAAGTCATATACAGGTACAACCATCATCAATATTCTATAGTGGTTCCATTTACAGATGACGCTTCCATTGAAAATGCCATCCATTGCCTTACATATCTTCTTTATGACCATGTTCCGGAAAAAGTCATTGCCAAAAGGATGTATCTGCTTGAGCCTGTGGCTATGCGTCTGGAAGTAAAAGAGGGGAAAAATAATTGCATATTGATTGACGATTCCTATAACTCCGATCTCAATTCACTTGCCATTGCTCTCGACTTTCAGGCACGGAGAACCTTACAGCCGGGCATCAGGCGGACAGTCATCTTGTCTGATATCCTTCAGAGTGGTATGCCGTCATTCGAACTATATGCCAAAGTGAATCATCTGATGGTTGGCCGGCACATTGACCGGCTGATAGGCATTGGTCCGGAGATTAGTGCGCAGTCTTCTTTCTTTCAGTTACAATGTGACTTCTTTGCCGATACAGATGCTTTTCTGAGTTCGGCTTGTTGCCGGTCATTACGCGATGAAGTGATCCTGATCAAAGGAGCACGTTCTTTCCATTTCGAGGATATCTTTCAGCATCTCTCCCTCAAAGTTCATGAAACAATATTGGAGGTGAATCTAAATAATCTGGTGGAAAACTTTAACTTCTACCGTTCCAGACTCAAACCTCAGACCAAGATTATTGCGATGGTAAAAGCCTTTGCTTATGGAGCTGGTTCGTACGAAATAGCCAAGACACTGCAAGACCAGCGATGTGACTATCTGGCTGTTGCCGTTGCAGACGAAGGAGCTGAATTGCGGAAGGCTGGTATCTATATGCCATTGATGGTGATGAACCCGGAGATGAGTAGTTTTTCTGCTCTATTTGATAATTCTCTGGAGCCGGAAGTTTATAGCTTTAAGTTGCTTCATGCACTGATCGAAGCAGCAGAGCGGCAAGGTATCTTTAATTATCCGATTCACCTGAAGCTCGATACAGGGATGCACCGGCTTGGCTTTTCGGCTGAAGAACTGCCTGAAGTCATTCGCATATTCAAAAATCAGAAAGCACTCATGATTCGTTCCGTATTTTCCCATCTTGCAGGAAGTGATGGCCCTGAACTGGACTATTACACAAAGCATCAGATTGGGCTATTTACTCAGTGTACGGACGAATTGCAAGCTGCGTTCAGCCATAAAATAATGCGTCACATATTAAACACTGCCGGAATAGAACGATTTGCGGAGGATCAAATGGAGATGGTACGACTTGGTATCGGACTTTATGGTATTAGTTCAAATCCAAACGTCTCGCCTTTGCTCAAGAATGTAAGTACCCTAAGAACGACCATTCTTCAGATTAGAGAACTTTCCGCCGAAGAGACTGTAGGATATGGCAGAAAGGGCCAGCTCACCCGTAACTCACGTATTGCAGCCATCCCCATTGGATATGCAGATGGATTGAACCGACAGTTGGGCAACCGGAAAGGGGCTGTGTACGTCAATGGTAAGTTTGCGCCCATCATCGGGAATATATGCATGGACGTGACCATGATTGATGTAACAGACATACAAGCCCGTGAAGGAGATTCAGTCATTATCTTCGGAGAAGAGCAGCCTGTCACAGTACTTGCCGATAAACTAGGGACCATCCCCTATGAAGTAATAACGTCCGTTTCTGACCGTGTCAAACGAGTCTACTATCAGGAATAAAGAAAGCGGGCAAACCCAGAGGTATGCCCGCTTTCTTTGTGTTAAGAATTATCTGATCAGCGAAGTAATGCAATCATTTCCTCCGGACTAACCAACTTTTGTTCGCCGCTGGTCATATCTTTTAGCATTACCTGTCCTTCCTTCATTTCATTTTCACCCACGATTGCTACAAAAGGAATATTCTTATTATTTGCATAAGACATCTGCTTTTTCATCTTTCCAGCTTCAGGAAAAATCTCTGTCCGGATTCCCGCTTCACGCAGTTGACACACAATGGGCAGTAAGAATCTCATTTCAGCTTCTCCAAAGTTAACACACAAGACTTGAGTCGTACCAACAAACGAAGCAGGGAAGAGATCCAACTGATTCAATACATCAAAAATGCGATCCGCGCCAAAAGAGATGCCGACTCCGGATACGTTATCCAGTCCGAAAACCCCGGTCAGATTATCATATCTTCCACCGCCACTGATACTCCCGATTTGTACATCTTTCGCTTTTACTTCAAAGATCGCACCGGTATAATAATTCAAGCCCCGTGCAAGGGTCAGATCCAGTTCGAAGTCTGAAGCAATGCGCACCTGTTCCAATGTATCCAGGATATATTCGATTTCTTCAATCCCCTTCATACCCGTTTGAGAAGCGGCAAGTGTCAGTTTCAGTACGGCTAGCTTTTCACGGTTGGAGCCAGCGAGCTGTAAGATGGGTTCCAATGTATGGATGGCCTCCGGAGTGATTCCTTTGGATGCAAGTTCGACCTTTACATTCTCCAGACCGATCTTGTCCAGTTTATCAATGGCAACTGTGATATCCACTATCTTATCAGCCTCTCCGATGATCTCGGAAATACCCGATAAGATTTTCCGGTTATTTATTTTGATGCAGACATTTATCTTCAGACGACGAAATACCTCATCAATCATTTGCACCAGTTCGACTTCATTAAGCAGTGAATCCGAACCAACTACATCGGCATCACATTGATAGAATTCGCGGTATCTGCCCTTCTGAGGACGGTCGGCACGCCACACAGGCTGAATCTGAAACCGTTTGAAAGGGAAAGTTATATCATTACGGTGCATAACGACATATCGCGCAAAAGGCACGGTCAGGTCATAACGCAACCCCTTCTCCGAAATCTTATTGGTCAGTTTTGCGGTATTCCGATCCAGCAACTCCTCATTTGTCACATCAGATAGGAAATCACCTGAGTTAAGTGTTTTAAACAGCAATTTGTCACCTTCTTCTCCATATTTCCCCATCAGTGTGGATAGGTTTTCCAATGCCGGAGTTTCAATCTGCTGGAACCCGTACAAGTCAAAAACCTCACGGATGGTATTGAAAATATAATTGCGTTTTGCCATTTCCACCGGAGAGAAATCTCTGGTGCCCTTGGGAATGGATGGGGTTTGTGCCATAATTCGTTTCTTGTTTAATTCGAACAACAAAGGTAGTACAAAATGCTGCATTATTTAGACGCAACTCTTATAAATCTCCTCAAAAGAGCTGCCATTCCTTCTCAAAATGCACACATTATTTGCTATTGTGCGAAATAGTTTAGTAAAAATTACTTTGTAGAGAGAATATGTCGTATTTTTGTACCGTCTTTAATATATAATTAAATGAAATCATTACAGATTGGAAATTTATCCATCAATGTACCTATTATTCAAGGTGGTATGGGAGTTGGAATCTCACTCTCCGGCTTGGCATCAGCAGTTGCCAATGAAGGTGGAGTAGGGGTTATATCCTGTGCGGGTCTTGGTTTGCTGTACAAGAATCTGGCAG
Source organism: Bacteroidales bacterium (assembly GCA_036508045.1). Lineage (GTDB taxonomy): Bacteria > Bacteroidota > Bacteroidia > Bacteroidales > JAQUTK01 > JAQUTK01. The sequence goes on along the minus strand of DATCIB010000249.1, from coordinate 1,213 downwards.
ATAACTTTCAGAACTCATGCATTGCCGGTCTCAAGGAAGAACTGGCTAAAGCACGTTCAAAAACAAAGGGTGTTATCGGCGTAAATATTATGGTTGCGATGACCAACTTTTCAGATATGGTAAAAACCTCCATTGCGGAAAAAGCTGATATTATATTTTCCGGTGCTGGTTTGCCTTTGGATTTACCGAAATTTCAGACAAAAGACAGTGTCACCAAACTGGTGCCGATTGTCTCTTCAGCACGTGCCACAAAGCTTATCTGCGAGAAATGGAAGACGAACTATGATTACCTTCCCGATGCGATTGTTGTCGAAGGGCCAAAAGCCGGAGGACACCTCGGATATAAAAGAGACCAGATCGACGATGAAAATTACTCCCTCGAGGTGATTATTCCTCAGGTTGTAGAAGAAGTCCGACTTATAGAAGAGAGATATCACCAACATATTCCGGTCATTGCCGCAGGAGGAGTTTACACCGGAGCGGATATTGTTCGTTTTATGCAATTGGGAGCTGAAGGAGTGCAAATGGGCACGCGTTTCGTGACTACTGAAGAATGCGACGCATCCCCTGAATTCAAACAAGCCTATATTGATGCTTCTGAAGGTCAGATACAAATCATTGACAGTCCTGTCGGAATGCCCGGAAGAGCAATCTTCAATAAGTTTATTCAACGCGTCAGAGATGGAGTCACACAACCAAAGTCGTGTCCTTTCCATTGTATCAAGACGTGTGATATCAGTAAGAGTCCTTACTGTATCATGCTTGCTTTGTATAATGCATTTAAAGGAAATATGGAAAATGGGTATGCATTTTGCGGATCAAACGCCTATCGTGCTCAGAAACTCACGACAGTGAAGGAAATAATCAGCACGCTGATGAAAGAGATGAAAGAGAAACTGGCAGAGAAAGCCGGGAAAAAGTAAGGTTAAACCTTCGATATAAAAGAGAGAGGCTGATTTCATACGAAGTCAGCCTCTCTCTTTTATTATTATCTTTCAGTGGTAGAGATTAGTCGTCTCTGCCACCGCCACCCATGGCAATCATTACATAGTAAAGTAGGGATGCAATCGAACCGATAGCGGCAACGACATACGTATAAGCTGCCCATTTCAAAGCATCCTGTGCTTTCCCATGAATCTGCGAGTTAGTAATACCTGCTGTACGAAGCCAAACCAAAGCACGGCTACTCGCATTAATCTCGACCGGCAGAGTC
>DATCIB010000248.1:0-7694 GCA_036508045.1 Bacteroidales bacterium | reverse complement strand
AGAACGAACACTTCCAAATCAAAACAATCGGGCGTTTAGCTCAGCTGGTTCAGAGCATCTGCCTTACAAGCAGAGGGTCGGGGGTTCGAATCCCTCAACGCCCACACAAAAAGAGGCTGTTTTCCGAAAGGGAGACAGCCTTTTTCCAATTATAGGAATCCTATGAATCGGTACTCGTGCCGGATCAACCACGGATCGGATCAACTACAATACCTGACTCAACTACACAACCGGAGGTTTTGGGCTCAACTACACTACCGGACGATTCTTCCGGGTCAACCGGTGCCAGAGATAAATCGGATAGGAGTCTACTGAAATCATCGTTAGAGACTAAAAAAGTCAATCCCTTCGGTACTTCGTCTGTGCCATGAATACCCGTCATTTCTTACCTGATATCTTTTGTCCTCTGATAGGAAGCAAAATATTCTTCATCAGGGTGTAAAAGTCATCGCTCCCTGACTCATTCTTCGTTCTGAAGCACGGAATAGCTATATTGAACCGCAATACAGCTATTTCGTGCTTCAAGATAGCTATATTGCGGTTCAATATAACTAATGCATCTTTGTCGATTGACTTTTACTTCAGGTTTGGGCTATTTATCTCTCCTGTTCGAAATACTTTTTCCTCAGGTTGATTCACAGATTGCGGGTCAAGCCCGCAATGACGGCAAAGGGGGTTGCTTTTGACGGTGTGGGGGCAACTGTCATTGCGGGCACCGACCCGCAATCTCCCTGGTCAAGTCCCGCAATGACGGTGAGGTGGAAGCCTTTTGACGGCAAAGAGGGTTGCTTTTGACGGTGTGGGAGTTGCTCAGCAATGAAAGATGGTTACAAAAGGGCCTTTTAGCAAACAAAACTGTATGCAATTATTGCGGAGCAATGTTTTTTTGACGTTACTGACATGCCATACAGTATGCTGAGAGATAGTTCTCGGTGTAGCTGGTGTAGATAAATAGTACTTTTTTACTCATTCCTAAATCGAAATTCAAAAAAACAACAGACGAGGCAAAACATTCTCTCTCTGAAGTACGGCCTTGCAGGATAAGGAACAAAAAGATCTCCTGCCAGACTTCAGCTTAATACTGTATGAGCATTATTTGCGTCTTCTTTTCTGAATAGTTTTCTATGAAAAGAAGAAGGTGCGCCATTTGACGCACCTTCTTCACATTATAAGGAAAGAGAAGTTTTATTGCGGTGAAACAATCATTGCAAATCCACCTCCGGATGACATTGGCATCTTCATCTTTGTATCCTTCGTTACCGTTATTGTCTCCTGTTTGTAGTCGGTTGCATTCTTATTTGCGTTTACGCCATCTTTCATGATGGTTGCTGTATACGAACCGTTGCCTAAGAACGAGAAATCCACCTCAATATCACGGGCGGTCCAGTTGGTCAATCCACCCACATACCACGTGCCTTTATTCATTCGGGCAGAAACGATGTATTGACCTATTTCACCGGATAATATCTTGGTATCTTCTGTCACCGTCGGAAGCATAGAGATAAATTTCGTACATTCTTTCTCTTTCTCATAGGCGGTAGGAGCATCACAAAGCATGGTGAAAGGCGAGTCATAGACTATGTAGAGAGCTATCTGATGACAGCGGGTACCCATACTCATCGGGTTATAATAGATCGCCTGGAAATCTCTTTTCGTTGCATTGCGCAGTGCACCCGGAGTAAAATCCACCGGACCGGCAATCATGCGTATGAAAGGCATCGTTACATCATATTGCGGCATATCATTCTCGATCTTGCCCCACTTCACCTCTTCCATTCCAAAGACAGCTTCGAAGTTTATGACGTTTGGATAGGTGCGGTTCAGACCGGTTGGTTTGTACATGCCATGATAATCTATCATCATTTTATATTCAGCAGTCTTTTGAGCCGAGCGATAGACCATCTCGACAGCTTTCTGATCATCTCTATCCAGAAAGTCCACTTTAAAACCTGCAATACCCATCGCAGAATAATGCTTGCAAGCCTCTTCCAATTTCTCATCCAACGAGTTCAATACTGCCCAAAGAATCAGTTTTACATTCTTCTGTTTGGCATAACGAACCAATTCAGGCAAGTTCAGTTCCGGAATTACAGTCATCACATCACCACTCTTTGGAAGATACCAACCTTCATCCAGTACCACATATTCCAGCTTGTTTTTAGAAGCGAAGTTTATGTAGAATTTGTATGTTTCCATATTGATGCCCGCCTTAAAATCAACCCCGGTCAATCCCCAATCATTCCACCAATCCCAGGCAACCTTACCGGGTTTAACCCATGAATAGTCACCAATACAATTTGCCGGAGCCAACGCATAAACCAGATTATTGACTGGCATCTCTGTGTCTTTTTCTGTCACAGCAAAAGCTCTCCAGGGAAATGTACGGCTTCCTTTTACTTTTGCAATACAGTTTGCGCGATCAGTCACCACCTCTTGGCAGCGATAAGGAGAAATCTTTGTTTTCAAAGGAAGGCGTGCAAATGAACCGGAGAAGGATGTCTTACCGGCTTGCGGACGAATAAACATGCCCGGATATGCCTCTAAGTCTGCTTCGGTAATCGTCATCTTCTTTCCTCCGTCATAGGCGATAGTTATAGGAAGGAAGCTTAAGTTGGACGCATCTCCTTCCGAGATTTTGGCAACCGTATACAGGTTCTGAAAAGCCATTGCTTCAGGCTCAGTCTTGCCGGTAGAATAGGCCATATACGTGGTATAATCTTTATCGAAATTAAAATCCGCCTGTTCGTTCACAATCTCAATCTCCCCCTTCAGGGTGGATACAAAGCGATAAGCCGCGCCTTCATTATAGGCACGGAAAGTAACGCCATATTTGCCACTGAAGGTCAGAGCCAACTCATTATACTCCGTCTCAAAACTTTTTACACGGTAGAAAGGAGAGGTGATCATCTCTTTCTCAGTTCTCTTCTTGCTCTTTACTCCTTTGGGATTCTGCCCAAAAACCTTCCCGTCAGAAAGCGTCATGGAGATCGGTGATTTACTCAGCAATAGAGTCCCATCGTGAGAGATTGAATACTTGATTTTCTCACCAACTGTTACCTCAACGGATAGTTTCCCATTGGGCGATTTCACGGTAAATACTTTTTCTCCCGCATGCATTGTACTCTGAACGAACAACAAGCAAAAGGAGATAATAACTGCTCTTAATAATTTATGCATCTCTTTGTCTATTTCTAATTTGATGCAAATATAGTTTGTGCAAACTATTGATTCTAGTAAAATCGTATATTAAATTACAAATATCATGCATCTTTGCCCTGCGTTTCTATCTTTTCCGGGTCAAGATTTATAGTTCGCAACCATTTATTTTCTACTTTTGTCTGTTCTCAACACAACAACCCTATGAATACACAAAAAGGTATTATCCTTTCATCTTTGCTATGTCTTGTCGTATGCCTTGCATCGAAAGCAGAAATTATTCAGCCGCCACTTCCCGGATTTGTTGAGGGAGTGCATACGCAACAACTGCTATTAAACGGAACATGGCAGTTTGATTATCAGCCTCAAAAAGACAGTGAAAACATAGACTATACCCCAAAGGGTGGTTGGTCTGCGATTCAGGTTCCCGGAGAATGTGCCATGCAGGGCTATGCAATACAACATGACACCCCTTTCCTCTACCGAAAATTATGTTCAATCCCGGCTGATTTTGCCGGCAAGAAGATTGTCCTCCGATTCGATGGTGTGTACTCTCAAGCACGTCTCTTCGTCAATGGAGTCTTTGTCAGAGAACATCAAGGTGGCTTTACCCGCTGGGAAAGCGATATTACTTCCTATGTCAAACCCGGAAAAAGTAATGAGATTAAGCTGGAGGTTACCGATCGCAAAGATGACATATCCTATGCCAGTGGCTATGCGCATCATCCTATCGGGGGAATCCTCAGGGATGTGCTGATGTATGTACTCCCTCAAAATCATATTGAACTCTTTCAGGTTGAAACTGTATTAGATAAGGAGTATGCAAATGCATCGCTGGACGTTTCGCTTTCTTTGAAGCACACAAAAGCAATGCAAATCAAGTTCTCTTTGCTGGATACACGTGGCAAAGCAGTATCCGTTTCTAATTCCGATGTGCAGATTCCTACAGGAACGGATACGCTGACTCATCGGATGAAGATAGTTCGCCCTGATAAATGGGATGCAGAACATCCTAATCTATATACTCTTCGCACAACATGTATTGAAAACGGGAAAGAAACCTATTCGTTTTCCCGTCAGATTGGATTCCGGGAGATTCGGATAAAAGGCAATCAGATGTTTGTAAACGGTCTGCCGGTCAAACTGCGGGGTGCCTGTCGTCATGATATGCATCCCACATTAGGGCGAACTACCACCGCTGTATACGACAGTCTGGATGTTGTTCTGTTCAAGAAATCAAATATGAACTTTGTTCGCACCTCCCATTACCCTCCCACAGAGCGTTTTCTGCAATATTGCGATAAGATGGGCCTTTATGTCGAATGTGAAACGGCACTCTGTTTTGTGGATACATATCGTCAGAAGAACTATGCTCCTGCAAATTCACAAAACGACTCAGCCTTTACCAATAGATATCTTTTCCAACTTCAGGAAATGGTCACTAGTCTGCGAAATCATCCATCCATCCTGTTTTGGTCCATCGGCAATGAATCAGTGTACGGCACTAATTTCCAATTGTCCTACGACTGGATGAAAGCAACTGACCCGACCCGTCCCGTCATCTTCAGTTATCCGGGCACTGTGCCGGCAGAAAAGAAAGCCTATGATATCGTCAGTATGCATTATCCCGGAGTAGATGGAAACATGAATCAGAATGGAGTTCAGGTACAGAACTTCCAGCAGGCCAACTATCCCACTATTTTTGATGAGTGGGCTCACGTGCCTTGTTACACCTATTCAACGTTGCAAGACGATCCCAATATCCGTGAGTTTTGGGGGATGTCGCTGGACAAGATGTGGAGTAACCTGTTTGAAAGTCCCGGAGGACTGGGAGGAGCAATCTGGGGATACATAGACGAAACCTTTATGCTCCCAACACCAACAGTGGGGACTTCCTGGTGGATTGAGTTTAGTAAGACGGCCAAACCGGCTGCTTATGCAGGTAACTGCGTTGGATATGGAGAGTGGGGGATCGTGGATGTATGGAGACGCGAAAAACCGGAGTTCTGGAGCACCAAGAAAGCTTATTCGCCCATCCGTATTACGCAGACCAACTTTCCGACATTCACATCCGGCGAACAGTTGATGGTCCCGGTTTACAATCGCTTTGATCATACAGACCTTCGCGAAGTCACTATCAGCTATACCTATAAAGGAAAGAAAGGTTCTGTCAGCTCTCCACTACTTGCTCCTCATAAGAAAGGTACGCTGCTCATTCCTGCAAATGCATGGAAGACTGGAGATGAGGTCTTGGTTGAGTTCTTTACCAAAAAGAAGGATCTGATTGATGCCTACACCCTCTCGCTTGGCACTACCGAAAGGGTAACAAAGAGAACGAATGGTAACTCGATAGTATTGGAGGAGACTTCAGAACGGATACTCATAAAGGGAGCGAACTTCAGCATTCCTTTTATGAAAGAAAGCGGATTGATACACAATGCGACTTCAAAGGGAGAAATAATGATCGTAAACGGTCCGTTCCTGAATCTGGATATGAACTTCAATCAAAAGACAGGGGCGGAAGTACGTGAGAAGGGGAGCAACTACATCGCAAAAGAGGCAGACTGGAAAATGAGTTCCCTGTCCTACGAGAGATTGGGCAATCAAGTAAATGTCCTCTTATCCGGAACCTATCAGGATCTATCTGTAAGCTATCGTATTCAGATATATGCTTCCGGAGAGATGGTCATTCATTACGAGACTCAACACGAACCAAACGGATGGTTGCGCGAGTCGGGCATTAAGCTTCAGTTGCCATCTTCTGTAACCCGGTTGAATTGGGATCGGAAATCGTATTGGAGCTATTACCCGAAGGGTCATCCGGGAGCATCTAATGGGGATGTTCCTTTGTACAATAATAAGGTGGTCAAGTACGGGGAAGAGCCTCTTCAGGAATGGTGCAATGATACACATAATTACTATTATTTCTCTGATGCAGGTTCTGATTGTACGAAGCCGCTCACACAAGTAGCTAAAGGTATGAAAGAAAACATCTATTCTTATTCTCTTTCGAATGAACAGAATAAAGGTAAGTTGCAGGTCTTATCTCCTTCCGGTGAATTGGCCTGCCGTTTAAACAAACTAAAAGACGATCAACTGATTCTATCTATCAATAACCGTTGGGATTATCCCGAAATTGCCTGGGGTAATTACTTCAAGGCAATAGACGCTACGCCATGTAATGGAGAGATAACGATCCGTTTGTAAGAAGCCTTTATGGATTCAGATTGATTTCTTGTCTTTGCGTGCCAATATGTCCGTTCAGGTCAGTGCCTTCTATCTCCAGTTGCAGGTTGCCTTTCATGTAGGCACCAACCGGGAAGGAGACTTCCACATCCTGCCCGCCATTTGTCAGCAAAGCAGGATTCCAGTAATAGACATGCTTCCCGTCATAGTTAATCTGATCGATCGGGTCTTTCGGGTAGTACTTTGGCACATAGAAGCTTTTTGGGATAGAGCCGCCGAGCAGCTCTGTGAAATAGGTGCTTTGACCCGTCCTGTCCCGCACACCTTTTCCTGATTTTGTCGTGATAATAATGACGGAGGCAATTGGACGATTGTCATAGTCTAGTACAGACGTCTGGATATTTGAGTCTCGATCGTTATAATTAGAAAGGTTATCTCTTGTAGTTAAAACTTCTATTCCTCTGACTTCCTTTCCGGGTATTGTCTTAAGTATATTTTCAAGCCTCTCTATTTTCCCGTTCTCAGAGTCTTCGGCATTCATTGTACCAATGATGGATCTTTCATCATTCACATAACTAGCAGGAGCCTCTGTTCTCGAGTTTAAAGGACGGATTGACCCAAAAGAATGTCTTTTATGTAGATTGTTTACCCATTCCTCGACAGGAGATACTTTTGCATCGTTAGATGCGGAAGTAGTACTCTTGTACGTGTTGATGATTTCAGCATCAATCTGAAAGAAGACAAGTTTGCCGTCAATGTTATAATTATCGTAAGCTTTGAACTCTGAGACCCCGCTTTCTTCTTTTGAGTAACTGTTGTCTTTCTTAAATCCCGGGATTTCCGCTATGAGGATATCTATGACATTGGCATAGGCATCGTATCGTCCTATTTGTACCGAGTCGATCACAATATCTGCTACTCCGCTACCGCTTCTGTTGTATGAGTTCTTTATCTTCTTCTTTTCGGTTACGGTGACTTCTCCGAGCAGGTGAATGCCTTTTTGTTTGCGGAGGCTGTCCAGATAAGCATTGTTTTCTTCCTTCTTCTCTTTGTATCCGAACATCAGCGTATCAATCTCTTCCGATTCATACAGGTAGTCTTCAAGAGAGACAATTGGGAAGGAGGGCTTGCCGTATATAGTGTCCAGTTTTAAACCGAGCCCCAAATTCCTTTTATTCTTTGTCTTCTCAATATTGATCCGCGCAAACGAAGTTTCCCTTATATCCAGATTCTCGAATGCGAAGCGTCCGTTCTTATCCGTCTTGATATCTTTGGCAATTGTCTTTCCTCCTTGCACAAATAAAGAAACTCTTCTTCCTTCTATTGGTTTTAAGAGAAGGTTGACAATACTT